>JAFLTN010000060.1 GCA_022510445.1 Muribaculaceae bacterium
GCAGCGGCCTGACAAGCGTTGAAATCCCCAATTCCGTCATTTCAATCGGAAGCTCCGCTTTCTATGGTTGCAGCGGCCTGACAAGCGTTGAAATCCCCAATTCCGTCATTTCAATCGGAAGCTCCGCTTTCTATGGTTGCAGCGGCTTGACAAGCGTTGAAATTGGCAATTCCGTAACTTCAATCGGAGCCTATGCTTTTAGGAATTGTAGCGGATTGATTAGTATAGAACTCCCTGAATCATTGACAAAAATTGAGAACGGTGTCTTTATGGGATGTACTAATCTTGTAAGTGCAAACATTCCGAAATCTCTTACCTATTTTGGGGGAGAAGTATTTTATGGATGTGACGTTTTGACGACTTTAAATTACAATGCTGTTGAACTTGAACTATGGGTAATTGGCATGCGCAATTCACTTCCCTCAAATATCGAAATAATAAATATAGGAGATGAGGTAACATACATTCCTCCTTTTTTCTCTGACTGTAAAAAACTCACGTCCATAATAATTCCCAATTCTGTGACAATAATTGGCAGGGAAGCATTCAAGGATTGTAAGAATCTGACAAGTGTTGAAATTGGTAACTCTGTTTTAGATATCCAATACTCAGCTTTTGAAGGATGTAGCGGTCTTTCGGAATTGACGATACCTAAGTGTGTCACTTCGATAGGTGCCAACGCATTCAAAGGGTGTTCGTCGCTTGTTGAAATGAGGCTTCCCGAAGGCGTCACCGCTATTCCCGAAGGAGCTTTTGCCGACTGTACCTCACTGCAGAAGGTAATTTACTCACAGAATGTCGATTATCTCGGCGACTATGCCTTCAACAACTGCTCGGCACTCCGCTCGGTGAAAATTCCGGCAACTCTTACAGAAATTTCAGGAACTGTTTTCACCAATTGTTCGTCGTTGACGGAAATCAATATTCCTAACAGTGTGACAACAATTGACGAACTTGCATTCCAGGGGTGTGACGCTCTCATGAACGTTTCATTCGGCACCGGAATCTATTCTATAGGTAACTATGCCTTCAATGACTGTATAAATTTGGAAAACATCTATTGCCTTTCCAAAAATCCTCCCTACGCAGACCAATATACATTCCCTATTCCTGCCTATACTAACGCATTCCTGCATGTCCGCGAAGACGCTCTCTCGAAGTTCAACCAACTGAATCCCTGGTTCAGGTTTGAAAAAATCAACACTATCGACTCCGGCATCTCCCTTTCGCACTATGACATTACGATGGCGGGCAACCAGGTGTTCCAACTTGGCGTCTACGGAGCCGAAGAGAAGGTAGTCTGGAGTTCCACAAACCCGGAAATAGCATACGCAAACGATTGCGGTCTTATCGTGGCCATGGGCCCGACGGGCATCACAACCATCACTGCGACTTCCGGTGACCTCAGCGTTTCATGCCGCGTGGTAGTCAACTCTCCGCGTCAGATAAAGGCGCTTGACGACGGGCAATCGACAATCGAGCCTAAACAGGTAATCATCGAGTCGATTGGCGGAAATCCTCTAATGGTCAATGCGCGACTTATCCCGGTGGGCTCATGTACAGTTTTGGAATGGAGCACTTCCGACGAATTGATAGCCACCGTGGAGAACGGGCTTGTCAATATTGTCGAGGAGGGAGAGGTTGAGTTCCTGACAGAGACCCAAAACGGTCTTGACGACTGGTTTGAAGCTGACACGGAAGACATAATGAATCAGCAAGGAACCAGCAACATCGACGACTTCGAGTTCGAAACGACCCTTGGAGTTTCCTTCGACATCTACACCCTTCAGGGTGTATGCCTGAAGCGCGAAGCCACTCAGAGCGACATCGAAGCCCTCGCCCCCGGCATCTATATCATCGGCGGCAAGAAGGTAATGGTGAAGTAAACGAGAAAGCTCTTGATACAAAAGGCGTTGTGTAAAAACACGCATTTTAACGCACCTTTAATGGGCCGTGTAAAAATTCTGAATTTTTACACGGCCCATTATTTTATATTGTTATCGTAAAAAGAGCGTAGCTTCGTACTTTTATATGTTCCAAAGATACGCTTTACTTGCGGTATTTATAAGTGACCGGGAATTAGAGGAGAGTAAGTTATAGGGGCCCGGGGGGACTTAGCCGCGGTCGAAATGTTTTAAATCCTTTGGGATAATCATTGAGGTTTCAACAAGTCCGGCTATTTTCCCGTTGAGTTTCCATGCCGATTGGAAAATCAACTTGTCGATGCCTCTTTTTGTGATGGAATAGACGTTGGAGCCACCTTCCTCCAGGAGGCGGCGGATTGTTGCCCTGGCATGCTCCGGATGGCAGTCCATCAGATTCCTGCCTATGAGGTCTTCTCCGTTGGGGCAGAAGGTTTCGCGCGAGCGGCGGTTCATGTAGATTATCTCGCAATCTTTGTTTGCAATGGTCACGGCATAGTCGACTTCGTCGGCCCAATGAGCCAGTTCAAATAAATTCCTTTCGTTATCCATTCGGGCTTTTCGGTTGGTTGATCTTAATTTAACGAAGCAAAACAACTAAAAATTTCGTAATTTTGCAATACCTCACGGATATTCCGCCTGTAGCGCCTGATATAATACGGCTCCTCCTGCTTTTAAGGGCTAAATATGGGAGGTGGTTCGGTCAGAAAATTCCACTTTTTGGGCAGAACGACACAAATTGTCGCCCAACGGGTATATTTTCGCTAAAAATTGAGAAATTTACCGAATGAAAACGCTTTATAAAATAACCGATAAAGTTTGGGGTATTTCCGATTTGCCGTGGCCTGTCTTCTACGGCTTACAGGGCTTCGTTTTCCTAAAGATCATTATCGAGACAATTTTGCTTTGCCTCGTTACAGTAACTTATCCTTTGCTCTATATCTTTGGGGTGGTATACCTTGTGCGGAAGAAAAAGAAACCCAATTGGGTGCGTTTCGCACTATACACAGCGCTGATGGGATGGTATGTGTTCTGCATAGTCAGATACCTTATACTGGGCTATCCCATACAAAATTACAGCGGAGCGCCCTTCGGCAACAAAAATGCAACCGAAGCTGTACGACCCCAGGCAGATAACTTGGAAGATTTAATCTGGGAAGGTGATAAACTCGTACCTATAGACAACAGTCTTGAGGTTTCCGAGATTGAAACTCTGGACACGCCGGCTCATTATCGGTTCACGGTGAGGGATCCTGAATTTGAATATGAATGGCTCAACACTCATCGCGTAGAACAAAATCTTGAACCTGTTCGTCTCACACGTCGCCAGATTCGCAGTCTCGCCGGATTCTATGCCTGGGATTCAAGAATTAAATTTAATACGCAGGCCCAGCTTCTTAATTATCTGTGCCTGCATGTGGATTCCATGCAGCAATATAAGATTTCCACATCCGATCCTTTCGGGGGAAAAATAAAATACAGCGGTTCCGGGAATATAGCCGACGAGTATAATGACCGGTTTGACGATTATCAGTCAGACCCGGAAGATGAACTGGAATTTCCTCCTGAAATCTTCGACTTTCAGGAAGATTAAATTTTGCCGCATTTAATAAAAATTGTTTAATGCAGGGCTTAAGACGACACAAATTATCGTTTTCCTGTTATATCTTTGCACCATGAAACAGAATATGGGTAGAATTGTAAGATATCTTTTAATCCTCTACAAGCTTCAGAGGCCTTCCGGTTTTGTTGAGGCCGACGAAATGGTTCTTTACCTGGAAAACCAGATGAAGATAAGAGGGTTTGACGGCAGCATTAGCCACAGGACAATTCAAAGGGATATCAAAGATATTCTCGACATCTTTGGAGTGGAGATAAAGCACAGGAAGGGGAAAGGCTATCATATTGCGGAAAGGGATGAAGACCCCCGTTTCAGCTATGAGGAGATGCTTATGAATTTTGATCTGTTGACGGCCCTGGATTCCGAATGCCATTCAAGAGGCTATATTATCCCCGAGCATCACCGCCCTCTTGGTAGCGATAATTTACCCCTCCTTATAAGTGCTATAAAGGTACATTGCGAAATCTATTTCGATTATACCCTTGTTAGGCATAATGATATGGTAATATCTCCTAAGGTTAGGCCATATTTTATTAAGGAGTCGCTGGGTCTGTGGTATCTTGTCGGGGTAGACGCTGACAACCGGCTCAAAACCTATGCTGTAGACCGTATTTCCAATCTGCAAATTCTGGACAATGTGTTCAAGAGGGATAAATCAATCGATCCGGACAAGCTGTTTAAAGACAGTTTCGGAATTTGGGACGACCCTGAAACCCCGGTTGAGGAGATAGAGCTCTCCTACTCAGCGCTTGATGGGAAGTTTTTGAAAAACAATCCTTTGCATTCGTCGCAGACAATATTGGCAGACACCCCCGGTGAATTCCGTATAAGACTGCGCTTAAAAATAACCAATGACTTTGTGATGGCCCTTCTCTCCCGAAGCAAATCATTGACAGTGATAAAGCCTGAGGCATTGAGATTAAAAATCAAGGAAATATATGCCGAGGCTTTGGAAAGAAATAAATAACCTAAACCATTTATAAAACATCAGAACAGTATGAATGAAAATATTCTTAAGGAAGAAATAGATGCCTTGAATTTGGATGCGATATGTTATGTTAAGGATCTGAAAAAGGCATGTGACATCATCCCGCAATCGCCCGGAGTATATGTGGTATTGGGCAGTTATCCTGAGGTTCCCGCATTTCTGGAGAAAGGTTCAGGCCCGGAATTCCACGTCAAGAAAGGGAAGGTGCCCAAAGCTATGAATTATCCATTGAGGGCACTTGAAACCAAATGGGTGAACGACACCTTGATAATGTATATAGGAAAAACAGACGAGACATTACGCAAGAGGATTTCTACCTATATTAAATTCGGTATGGGGAAAGATGTGTCGCATCGAGGGGGCCGGGCCATCTGGCAGTTGCCTGACTCAGACAACCTTTTGATAGGGTGGAAAATAATTGACCCCTCTCTTAATCCTTCCCGGGTAGAAAAAGAGTGGCTACAGGAATTTAAGGAGAGACACAGTTTCAAACTCCCCTTTGCAAACTGGAAAGAATAAGACGGTAAAAAAATACTTCTTGAAGACGGGCACCCATAAATGCCGCATGTTCATTATGGAAATACCGTAATTTTCTTTTGTCAATCTCCAAATTGATTTATTGTTATTTTATCCCCTGATATTTTTGCATACCATTCCTGGACCCGGTCTGCACTTTTTTGACTGCAACTTGCAAAAGCTGTCAATAATCCTATATGCGATATTATTAAGCTATCGAATTTACCCCCTGTAGTTTTGCCTTTGGCATCATGCACTGCTTTAAGCGAAAAACACTAAACTTTGCCTCGCGAATTTCATTTCAGTAAAATACTGTAAAATACTATTACCAAAGGGTTGGAGCAATTGCGACATCGGCTCCAACCCTTTGGTTTTCAGCAATTATTCAATCCTTCAATTATGCACTTTGAATTATGCATTATGAGTTTCCTGTATTCAGGAGTGGCCCTTTCTCAAAACTTCATAGGTCCGTCGATTTATACATGGCCTTATTCGCTGAAAACGTCCAAAAATCCTTCCGGCTTTCCCTGCAATTTGTATTTATTGGTAAGTAAGGATAACATATTGGCTCAAGTTTCGTAACTTAAGGGTAGTCTTCGGTGGTAACAATTGCACAACGTCAGTTTTTCGTGAGAAAATCATAGTTAAAATTCGATATTAGAAATTGACCTTTTCCCCGTTTTATCGGCGCAAACTATTCCAAAAAAACTATTACTGCCGATTTTTTCTTAATTTTGCTTCATAATGCCGAACACAACATCCGAATATTTTCTGGCTCAACAACCCGCACTTGATAAATATCATGATTATCAGCCAGTAAGTGTGCATGGACGATCTCGTCTTGGCACCATCGCCGGTTTCGGCCGACGATGGTTTGTCAAGTCATTGGCACCCAATCTTTCCGAAACTACCTCCGGATGTCAATCCCTCCGAAAAGAATACGAAATACTGCTTTCGCTCAACCATCCCGGAATTGCCCGACCCGTCGAACTAACCGAGATACCCGAAGTCGGACTGTCCATTATTATGGAATATGTGCAGGGGACAGATTTTGATACAGCCGTAAAAGGGAGTGGCCGGAATGAGCGTCGCAAATTGGCCCGTCAGCTTATCGACGCTGTCGCGCACATGCATTCCCGAGGGGTGACTCATGGGGACCTCAAACCTTCCAATATACTTGTAGACACAACGGGGTCGGAACCAAGAATAAAACTGATTGATTTCAATCTGAGCGACTCTTCAGAATTCACCATCGACAAGGAAGTGGGAGGCAATCGACGTTATGCGGCTCCCGAACAGTTTACCAAAGGTTATCGGCTGCGCCCCTCAGCCGACGTTTGGAGTCTCGGGAAACTCCTTAAAGAACTCAATCCGGGGGCTTTGTGGTATTTTACCATTAGAAAGGCATTACGTGAGGATACGAAGAAAAGATTGTCGGACGGGGTAGCCTTAAAGAAAAGTCTGTCGTCAACTAAAGCTATTACAAGATATTTAGGCTCCTTTTTTATCTTGATTTGCATTGCCTTGATATTCGTCTTAATTTCAGGACGTGAAAGAAAACTTGAATCTGAAACAGTTCCGGCAGAAACCGCGGTGGTCGCCGAAACTCAACAGGAAGTGTCACCAAAAGAAGACATGTCGGAAGTTGCCATGGAAGATGTAGAGGAAAAACAAACACCTATCCCTAAGAAAAAAGAAGATAACAACTCAAAGGAAAAAGAGGATTATACAAAATATAATAGTCAGTTTAAGGACACGGAACGTGATGTTGCAGAAATTCTTAAAACAGGTGATATGGAAGCTCAAAAAGTATTAAACGACGATTCGTTAACTTTGAAACGGAGATATCAAAAACTATGGGAGGTAATATTGAATACGAGTTCTCAAGCCACCAGTCGGATAACTCGGTTTTATTCAAGCCTTCCTCAAGAGTATCAACTAAATTGGCCTTCAGAGTGGAACGATCTCATCACCCTTAAACCTGTCCACGAATTCACTGAACAATATCAGCCTCTCATACAACAGATGATTAACGAATTACGGAGTGCAAAATAGACAGTATATTGGCGCTTTGAATAGTGTGTAACCCTACTAACCAAAGCTGCATTCAGTAAAAAATGTTAATGCAGGGTGGTCTAAAGAATCTTCCAGACGACACCGTTAATCTCCCCGCCACGATAGACTAACCTCAATCGCCCATCCTCGTCCGGTATATCAAGCAAGAGAGGCTCACCCTCCGCAATTCTCGCACATAGGACGCGTGTCCCCTCTTTAAGTTTGGAATTTATCGATTTTTCCACTTGAAATAACAGGCTCCCTTCATAACGCAACACTACACAACGATCGGGAAACCACTTCACCTCTATCTGTGAATTCGGAAGCAGCTTCAACACATTAAGAACCCTCTTTGTGTCATAACCGCTCTCCACGCCATTGTCTGAATCAAATTTTTCTTTAAACGCAGCGTAACCTTTGTCACAACCTACAAAACGGGCAAGGACATCGAGCGTAGATTCGTTCTTTTTACCAGAATCCTTCACATACCCCCACAGACGTTTCAAGGATGATGCGGAAATATATCCAGCCCCGCTTTCCTGAATTTTTTCAGAAAGAATTTCGAAAGTACGCGAGGTTTTCTCCTTCAGACGGGCCGCAATCTCCACTTCTCTTCTAAGAGCTGCAAGATATAAATCATCGTTTAACTTTTCCATTACGCATGCAAAATTAGCAACTTTACCATTCATTGCCAATTTTCTGATAATTCAGACATATTTGAACCTAATTTGAACCTACAGATTTCTGAAAAGCCGTTTAAATTTGCATTCGGCCTTCTGCTTCCGAGCCCTGATTGACGATAAGAGTTGCAATCTTTGCAATTTAGTTTATAATAACTTTTAAATAAAACTTTTACACCATGGATTTATATCGTTTCACATCGACGACCAAAATTGAAATTGAAGAAGGAGGATATGCACCGGCAGGATTAGTTGTAGAATTTCCAGCCTTTGGTCCGGTAATGCCGGATACCGGGCAAAAGATTCGACAACAGGTGAAATCTAGGTATGGGATAACAATACGCGCTAAGGACCCCAGATGTTGGTTCCGTGCAGAAAAGATTTAAAGCACAGATGTCTGAGAAAGTTAGAGTAATGTTTCGCGTTCCACCCGAATGTAAACACAGCAACCGATTGGTTAAACCAGTTGATATTCCATTGGAAAAATATGTTGAATTTCGAATGGACGAACAACGCGGGTATAAGAATGAAATGGCCGTTTTTGTAGCGCAAAAGTTTCTTAAAGGTGAGCTTGTTGAGCCGGACAGCATAGAAATGATTACCGCGGTAGGCAATCCAACTTATTTGTTAGACATCGATCAACAAATAGAGAATGGGATCAATCCATTAGAAAATGCCGATGAAGGAGAGGATGCACCGGTAGAAACTACCGAAAAATACGAAGAATCGTCATTCTTAAACAGTGATAAATCTCTCTTTTTATTCATTGGAGGCATAATAGCGTTCCTTATATTGCTTCTTATTATAATTGTTAATATCCCAGACTAAAAGAAAAAGCCGAATCGCTTGAAAGGACGTAGGCAGAAATTTAAAACATTCCTATTATGAAGGAGTATAAATCACCAAAACTAATTGCTAAGAATGCACCTGCAGGTTCTTATGCAGCCGGTTGCAATGTTAGCAAACCGTATTCTGATCACTCAGCAGCTTCAGCTTGCAAATATTGCGAGTGTCGTCAGTAGAACTATCGGGGGTGTGTCATCTATTATTTCTGACACACTCCCGTTATTGTTATTCCAAGAATGATTAATAATGAAAGTTAGGTTATCTAAAAATAGTTTTGTTCGTATATTTCATAAAGGAGAAATCGGATATATTACAAGCCAGCTTACCCTTCATGATCGCACGTATGATGGTATTGGGGCCGATTTCCTCTCTATGATATCGAGAGAGCCCCAAGAAGAAGAGGATATAATAAAAGAATTGGCAACAAGATATATAAGTTGTCCTACAAACGTATTGAGAGAGGATTTTACAAAAATGATGGAAGATTTATCTCAATCGTGTTTTGTCGTAAGGGGAGAAACAGATGAAGAATTGAATGAAAGAGATATAACCTTTTCATATTCATTGGGGAATCCAAAATATCTTATTAAATCCCCCGAGCCTGGATTATATGATGAAAGTATATTAGACACCCAGGAACTTTTCCTTAAATATGACTCTAAGACTCCAAGATTGGCCTCCTTACAATTTGAACTCACAGGTAAATGTAATGAAAGATGCATCCATTGTTATATACCCAACGGGAAAAAGGATATAGGAATTACTATGCCTTTGAATAAGGTGAAGGATATTCTAGACCAATTCGTAGAAATGGGGGGTCTTACTGTTACATTATCAGGGGGAGAAGCACTACTCCACAGAGATATAATCGAGATTTTGAAATACTGTCGAAAAAAAGATCTAAAAATAACAATTCTATCAAATCTTGCTCTTCTCCGTGACGACTTGATTCCAGTCTTAAAAGAGACGAACGTCTCTCTAGTTCAGGTCTCTATTTATAGTATGGATCCTGAAATTCATGACTTTATTACTACTATAAAAGGGTCCTTTGAGAAAACGAAAGCAGCCATAGAGAAACTCCATAAAGCAGACATTCCGCTTCAAATTTCATGTCCCGTGATGAAAGCAAATAGAGTTGGATATGACAAGGTATTGGAATATGCCCATACTCTTAGTATTAAGGCATCTACAGATTTTATTATGATGGCGAGAGCGGACCTTGATAAAGACAATTTGGCAAATAGGTTGTCGATTCCCGAAACAGAATTGTTGCTCAAAGATATTATAGAAAATGATGAAGACTATGCTAAGATTTTTACAAAAATAAGACCTCTTACATCCATTAATAGAGAGGAGTATTTGAAAACTCCGTTATGCGGTGCCGGGTTTAATGATATTTGTGTGGCAGCCAACGGTGACATTTATCCATGTGCAGGCTGGCAAGCAATGGTTGTGGGTAATGTGTATAAGGAATCATTAAAAGATATTTGGGAGAAATCAGAAAAATTACAAAAAATAAGAAATGTAACATTTGGAGACTTTCCTCAATGCGTTGATTGTGAAGCTCGGAACTATTGTGCCGTATGCATGGTTCGTAATTATAATGAAAATGAAGGCGATATGTTTAAGGTAAGCAAACATTTCTGTGATGTGGCCTTTTTAAATAAGAAAATAGCAGAGGAAAAATTTAAAGTTAAATTATGACAGATTCTCATGTACATGTAGGATGGTTTGTAGATAGCTATCATTCTCCGGATACGGTATCTTTGGATTTACGTTCAACGGGGTTTGACCGTATTCTCGTCTCTTCAACTTCTACATGTGCAGAAGAATATGATCTTGTAATTGAGGAATTAACCTGGCTTCAACATGAGTGGGGGAATAATTTAATCGCGGCATTATGGATAACCCCTTCAATGATTTTAAATAATAAACTGGATATAATGCTCAATTCTGGAATCAACTGGAAGGTAATCAAAATGCATTGGGTATCTCACCCTCAGTTTTATAAGTCTCCCCATTTAGTCAAAAGAATAATAGAGGAGACAAATTTGCGCGAAATGCCCATATTAGCCCACACCGGCCAATTCCCAGAATGTCATGCCTCGGTTTTTGAATCCCTCATAAAAACATTTTCAGATCGCAGTTTTATTTTAGCGCATGGAAGGCCTTTAAAAGAAACGATAAAGTTAATGCGACAATATGCAAATGTTTATGTTGACACTGCTTTTATGCCGGTTTCTGATATTGTATCATTAGTTGAGATTGGGATGGAAGATCGAATCTTATGGGGTTCTGATTGTCCTATTAATTTACATTATACCAGTAATCAAAGTACTCAGGAATATATAATTAATAGAATAAATGAATTACAAGAAAGAATTTCTAACGAAATATTCAATAAAATAACGAATGAGAACATTAATAGAATTCTTTCTCGTTAATAAGGCTATCCTCTTTTAATTCTTGGTGTATCTGGAATGTATCTGGCACAATAGACTGGTCTTCTGAAAAATCCGGATATTTTGGAAACAGTTGCACCGGAAGATCTTCCATTTTAAGGTGAGCGGTGAGGAATGCAACAAGAAAGGAAAAAAACAAAACGAGATATGAATGGGATGGAGAAGACTTTAAAACGGGCCATTTTGATATTGATATTTGGGTCGATGATAATGAAATAAAAATGCTGAGGTTACCTGACGATTGACTCAAGGTAAAACTTGCTAAAAAATCCCTCATTGAGGGATTTTTCATGATTCCGAATTCAAATCTGACTATTCTTGCCAGTGCACCTGAATGGGTGTTTGTCTAAAGCTGTATTAGAATAACGTGAATCCTGTCAACTGTTTCAAAAGAAAGATTCACTTCGCGCCTTATCTCGGGAGATATCGCCTTCCGTCTTTCCTCTATTATTTTATTTCCTATCATCCCTTCTAAAAAATTGTTCTTTTGCCATTGTAGATGTGAACGGAAAGAAATAATTTTGCAATAATTTAGGACATAAAAAAACCCGGATTCATCACCTGCATCTGATATCAGGGAGAGGAATTACCGGGACGGCACTGCAAAGATATAAAAAATATGTCATTTGATAAGCATTTTTTTGAAAAAGTTTTTTCAGACAAACGGATGGAACGCTATTTCAGTCTCTATCCCGAAGATGAATCCCGGGCTATAGCACATTATCGTTGTAACCTTGAATTATCGGAAGCAATGTATCCTTCCCTTTCAGTTCTTGAAGTGACATTAAGAAATGCGCTTTGCCGTGAATTGCGTACCATGACCGGGCGTGATGACTGGTATGCAATTTTTCCCACAACTCCGGGATTAAGCAGTCTCAACAAATATATTACTCAAGCTTCTAAACATATTTCTGGAAGACATGAATTAGTTACACCATCCAAGATTATAGCAGAACTAACTCTTGGCTTCTGGGTTTCTCTTTTGAACAGCGAGTATGAACGAATATTGTGGAAAGATTTGCGCCGGGCTTTTCCTTACATGCCTAAGAATCTCAGACAGCGAAAAAATGTTTCTGCTCCACTCAACCGTTTCAGAACTTTCAGAAATAGAGTTTTCCATAACGAATCAATCTGTTGGAATCTTAACCGAGTAAAGGATTTACACGATGAGTTTATCAAATTGTTAAGCTGGATGAATAAAGATGTTCCGGAATGGTTGGCTATATCTGACAGGTTTGATAAAGTAACTGAGAACATAAATAAAGTCCTTGACCCTTAGTTCAAATCATCGGTTTTAAAATATCGTATTTTGTCGTTTTAAAAAAATTACAATGTTGTGATATTTTTGTGATATTTTTCTTAAATGGACCCTGAAAAGAGTGTAAGTTGTTGAGAATGAGTTTCGTTTTTATGCTGTAGGTATGGAATGAATTAGGGTGCGATATTTTTGAGGTCAGTTGTTTCGCTTTCAGCATCTTGCACCGACTGAAGTCGACTTGCAAACTTGAGGGAACGGTCGGCTAATTAATTTCATAAATGCTTATTTGTATTTTATGGAATGCAAAATTACAAAATCTTTTGAATTTGTATTCTATAAAATACAAAATTTACATTCTTTCCAGAGCTTATATATGAAACTCTTTATTTATCAAAATTTTTCGGTGTTAGAGGCCCAACACTATTGCCGGGTCAATATTTAACTGTCGACTTATTTCACGCCCTATTTTAAGGGTGGGTTCACATTTGCCACTCAAAAGCTCACTAACACGTGAACTACTGAGACCTAACATTTCAGCCAGTTTCTTTTGTGTAATCCCCATTTCATAAAGACGCAGTTTGATGACATCTTTCAGTGTGGGTTTGCCTATGGGGTAATAAATTTCTTCATATTCTGCTACCAAATCCGACAGCATATCAAGTTCCAGATAATTCTTATTGTCGACGGGAGTCAGGTCGTTCACCAAAGGCAACAACTCCTCTATTCGCGCCAAGGCAGCCCTGTAAGCGGTTTCATTTTTGATCTGAGCCATATCTATATGTTCTTTATGTCCTTAATTGCATCATATTCTTTATGTGTGCCTACAAAACGTATGTACACAGTTTTCGGAGTGAATTGAATCAACACCACCAACCGGAAGTCATTACCCTTGATATTAAAAACAAAACGCTGATTCCCTACAGCATCCACGCTATTGAAAGTGTTTTTTATATCGGCAAAACAGGTCCATTCAGCTTTCTTCGTTTTTTCATACCACTCTTCCAATGCCGTCTTTGATTGCGGCACACGGGTGTAATACTCAACTAAGGTGCTTCTTGAAATTATTCGCATTGATTATCCTTTCAAATTCAAGACAAAGATATTTATAAAATTCTGAAATACCAAATCTTTTTCTGTTTTCCCGAATCAAAATATATCCCCAACTCATGATATCGTTTCATACTCTTGGTAGGATACGAATTTGCAAACTTAAGATTCTGAAAAATACTATGCGCTTGCTATGCCTATGCCGTCAGTAAGAATACTATATATCGTGCTAAAAACGGTGATGGCTTTTGATGCGTATGTATATTACTGTATGACAGTTGGTTATAAAAACGTAAGAATATGCCTTTTTAAGCCGGCTTTATCTTACATTTTAATATAATTTATTATGTCGTAGTAATTTGCGGCAGCATATTAAGTATAATTGAAAATCCCTTAAGGAGTCGCTAAACCGTTTGAAGTCAGATTTAATAGACTTGTATTTCTTTGTCAAAGCTTTTATGCTTTTTCTGAAATCGGGAGTGGCTTCAAGATTTTTCCCTTCCTCAAAGAAATCTTTGACAACACCATATGGTCTCGATTAAAAATTATCCCGATACATCAAAAAGGGAGTTTGGAGAAAAGAGAAACTTGTTATAAATTTGCAATAGAAACACCCAAAGAAATAAGATCCCATTCAATAAGAATTAAAATCAGAATGACCTAATTGAGGTCTGTCATTTTGCCTTAGGCACCGCGTACCAGCCAACACCGACAAGCGCTAAATGCAGACTCTCGATTGATAATTTTGATGATATTCAGCAAGTTGAAGAAGGAGCATGTCGGGACATGCGACTGATGAAACTTGGCTGAATATCTCAAAAAGAGGCCGGTCAATGCCAAAATATAAAACAAATGTTAAATATCTGCTCTTATATAGAATAAAAAAGAAAAATGTGAAATTTCAGTAGATTCCAATTGATGCAAATCGACAATCCCAAAATTTAAAATATAATGAATATTATGAAAAAGTCAGTTTTAATCTTTATTGGATTATTAGGAATTATTACCGCCTGCTCGAATACAAAGCGGGCCGAACAGGCGGAACAAGCCGAACAGGTGCTTGATGACTCTATACGCGCAGCCGATTCCATATCTCGCGTAGAAGCCATGGAGGCAGCAGAAGCAGCACGATTAGACTCCATCCGTCAAGACTCCATCAATAAAGCGAAAGTCTTAGATAAAAACTTCCCCACTGTAAAAATGTTGACCTCTGTCGATATGGATTATTTTGGGCTGGGAATGAAAGATGCAAATCAATTAAGAAATATTTTTACGGCACGTGGCTATAAAAAAGAGGGCACTAACTCCTATATCTTTGATGAGGGAGGAGCACATCAGGTAATAATTAAAATAATTCCGGAGAAGATAGAGAACCTTGAATATGAATACTCTCCTGAAGAGCAAGAGCCTTATTATATTCTGACGAATGTAGTTTTGACGTTCAGTGATGAAAAAGACGCAATCAAATTTGTAAATACGGCACCGAGAAAGTTGGAACAGATTAAACGTAATAAAAACGTCGTAACTGTAGAAGATAGAAGTGGTGATTAATACTGATAGTTACATTGAAGAAAACCGGACGGCGGTGTAAAAATACGCAATCTGCGCTTGTTGCTATCGGAATTCCCCGACGCTATCTATTAATGAAAAGATAAACTATAAGTAATATCTAAAAAATGGCGTAGTTTCGTACATTTTGTCTGTTACGAAGATGCGCTATTGTGCACCGGCTAAAGCCGACATGCAATAAAC
The DNA here is from genome assembly GCA_022510445.1 of Muribaculaceae bacterium. Taxonomy (GTDB): domain Bacteria; phylum Bacteroidota; class Bacteroidia; order Bacteroidales; family Muribaculaceae; genus Lepagella. Next base: position 15,148 of record JAFLTN010000060.1, read on the forward strand.
ACTGAATCTCGATTTTGCAATTGCGCTTGGCAAACAAGGATAAAATACTGTAAAATACTATTACCAAAGGGTTGGAGCGATTGCGACATCGGCTCCAACCCTTTGGTTATCTTTAGTTGTGAAAGAGAAACTCCTTATTCGTCTTCTTTCATGTTGTGGAAGACGTTCTGGACGTCTTCGTCGTCTTCGAATTTGTCGAGGAGTTTCTCGATGGCTGCGCGCTGTTCGGGAGTTACTTCCTTATAGTCGGTGGGAATACGTTCGAATTCGGCCGAAACGATTTCCACTCCCTTGTCTTCGAGATATTTCTGGAGGTTAGCAAACTGCTCGAAAGCGCCGTAGATGAGCCATTCCTCTTCGTCCTGTTCGAGTTCACCGTCAAAGTCCATCAATTCGAGTTCGAATTCTTCCGCATCAAGGCCGTCGGAGGGTTTGATATGGAATACGCTCTTATGGTCGAAAAGGAACGATAGGGAACCCTGGGTTCCGAGCGAGCCCCCGTGTTTGTTGAAGTATGAACGCACGTTGGCCACGGTGCGCTGATTGTTGTCGGTAGCGGTCTCCACCACTATGGCGATGCCGTGAGGGCCGTATCCTTCGTATACTATTTCCTTGTAGTCGCCGGCATCCTTGTCGGTGGCTTTCTTGATGGCGCGTTCAACGGTGTCTTTCGGCATGTTGGCGGCCTTGGCGTTCTGCATCAGCACACGCAGACGGGGGTTCATGTCCGGATCCGGACCGCCGGCCTTGGCGGCTATGGTGATTTCCTTACCTATACGGGTGAACGTACGGCTCATATTGCCCCAGCGTTTCAGTTTGCGGGCTTTTCTATATTCAAATGCTCTTCCCATCTTTTTTAATTAATAATTAATAAATAATAATTAATAAATATTATGTCTTTCTTTTTCAGAAAAAATTTTGAAAATCAAAATTTTAACAAACCCATACACGACACTGTAAGACACTGTGAAATCATATTGAAAATATATATAATAAAATTTCTTTAGATTTTCATACTATTAAATTTTTCTTAGTTGTTTTCACAGTGCTTATCAGTATTTTTAAGATTTCCAGACAATCTTCATTCATTGAATTATATTGTTGCTCAGAAATAT
>JAFLTN010000061.1 GCA_022510445.1 Muribaculaceae bacterium
GTACTGAAATAGCCTCAGAAAAATATTATTTAGAGCCATCATCTGAGTTGAGCAGATTTGATATTCCAATTAATTATTCAATGTTCAACCTTAAAGCAAATAAGTTGATGATTCTAATTTCATCTTCCAACCATGAAAATGAAAAGGAAATTAAAGTAACACCTTATAATAGTACATATGAGTCCTATTACCATGGTGCAACATTAACAATTGATGATCTTGAATTTGGTTATTAATAGATGTTATAGAAATGAAAAGGATAAATAATATATATATTAGTGCATTGATGGGATTGGGACTAATCTCCTGCGCCAATGAAGCTCCTTTCGATGCTAATAACAACAGTGGTTCAGGAAAGATTTTGACCTCTTCCTTATCTCTCCATGTTAAGGCTGAAACACCCAGAACCCGTGTAAACGAAAATGGAATCCCTTCTCAGGACGATTTCGCTGTAAAATTCTTCAAAAAAGGTGAAACCGAAAATCCGGTAAAAGTATTTGAATCTTATGCGACAATGCCTGAAATAGTTGAACTTCCCGAAGATGAATATTATATTTCAGTTTCATACGGTGGCACTTATGAAGGTGGTGGCACAGCTGCATTCAATGCGCCTCATTATGCCGGGCTCTCTTCTGAGTTTAAGATTAATGCGAATGAAATTGTAGACAATATCCAACCCATAGTCTGTAAGCTTCAGAATGTCAGAGTCAGTGTTAATTTCGACACAAGTCTCGTAACTGCAATGAGCAAGGATTCGAAAGTGACTGTCAAGGTCGGTGAAAGTTCAGCAACGACACTTGACTTCACACTGAATACAACGCAGGATGGGTATTTTACATATGCAACCGGAAGCAATACCTTGATTGCAACTTTTGATGGTGAAGTACAAGGCGAAAAAATAAGGGAAACAAGAACCTTTGATAATGTGGAGCGCGGTAACTATTATCAGATAACATTCAAACTCAATTATGCTAATTCTGCAGGTCCCGGTAACATAGAACCCGGAGATAACCAGATTGACATCAGTGCTTCAGTTACATATACGGATCTTTCTGATAATGATAATTTTAATGATGTCACTCCGGATGATGAGGAAGTTTATATCGAGGACGACATGCGGCCTGAAAACGGAAAGGATCCAAACCAAGGAGACAATAATAATCCGGGTCAAGGAGATCCTAACAATCCAGGAGGAAACCCCGATGAAGATGATCCTAAAGATAATCCTGGAGAAGATTCAAGACCAACAATTGTAGGAAATGATGGTATAGTAATGGGTGTACCAGCTATAGAGCCAGAAACATGTAGCTTCACAGTTTATAGTAAGACTGGTATAACAGGTTTTACCGTAGTAATTGATTCTGAAAAATTAGATGAAACTGCGTTGGAAGAGGTAAATCTGAAGAAGGAATTAAATTTAGTTGAGCCTGGTGATGAAGAATTGGCAGCCAATATCAAAGGTTTAGGTTTTCCTATTAGGGAGGAAGTTAAAGGAAAAACAGAAGTGACTCTTTCTATCGAGCCTGATTTCCTTGGTTTATTGAAAGTTTTAGGGACTTGTCAGCATAAGTTCATAATAACGGTAACAGATGCTGGTGGTTCAATTACTGAAACTCTTATACTTGAATATAAATAATAATCAACAACCATGGAAATGAAAAATATAATTAACAAACATTCTTTTTATCCGGCAGTTGTTGCAATATTAATGTCGGCTTGTACATCTGAAACCCCATTTTCATCGGCCGAAAGAGAGGGAACACTTCGTTTGAACGTCTCAGTTAATCATAAGATAACCAGAGCTGAAATTTCCGGAGAAGAGGAACAAAAACTTCTTGATGATTGTGTTATCTATATATCCGATGAAAACGGCTTATTGCATAAATGGCAAGGTTATAATAACCTTCCTTCTGAAATAACTCTGAAATACGGCACCTACTTGGCTGAAGCCTGGTCAGGGGATTCCGTTACAGCCTCACTAACATCCAAGTTCTATAAAGGTCAGCAATCTTTTACTTTAAATGACAAGAACCAGATAGCTCAGGTGTCGGTCAATTGTAGAATTGCCAATGTCATTGGTTCAATTGATGAAACAACTATCCTTAATTCTATGAGGGAACTTAAGGTCACTTTCGGGAACTCAAGAGGATCTGTCGATATGGCAAATGATGATCTCTATGGCAAAGCTTACCTTATGATGCCGGATGAAGATAATACTTTACTCTATACTGTTTCTTGCTTGGGTGAAGACGGGAAAAAAGTAGAAGTTTCCGGAAGCGTTGAGGATGTAAAACAGGGTCATGAATATCGTCTTCAGTTCAAAAGTGATGAAAATAAGAACACCGCGGGTGGAGCTTTCTTTGAAATTAAAGTGGTGGAATTCAATGACGAAGTAGATCATGAATTTGTAATTTTCGGCAAACCAGATTTCAGCTGGGATGACGAAACACTTCAAATAGATGGTCAAATTAAGGGAGAAAAGGGTAATTTTACCTCAAAAATTCTACGTGTTGGTGCTTACGGCGGTTTTAAATCATTATATCTGGAAACCGGAGATATGAAACCCTATCTTGGAGGTATAAATTATGAAATAATCGGACATGAAAATCTTTCATCATTAAACGGATATGGCATTTATGTTGAAGAATTAAATGAACCGAGGGAAGACGGTCTCTATGTATGGTATATTACCTTCAGTGATAAATTCTTAAATAGTCTTCCTGAACGGAATACTGAATATGTAATGACAGTTAAAGTTGTTGATAATTCTGATAAGAGTAATTCAACTCTGATAAGAGTAGCCAATACTAAGGCCGCTGTTGTAGAACAGGATCCGGTTGTTGTGGATACCGCGGAGTTAGCTTCAGACCTTATGGCTATCGGAGCTACTTCAGCTACAATTCCTTATTCTCTGTCGGATAACTCAATTGACTATGGATACATAGGAATAGAATACCGTGAAGAGAATCAGGACACATGGATGACAAAAGATATCAAAGGCACAAGAGCCGGCACTAACGGTAGTATTGTATTGACAGGACTGAAAGACAATTCAGTATATTATTACAGATTAGTTGGCAGACAGCCTCTTAAAGAAGATTTGTCAGATTTCACATCCCGTGAGTTTTCCTTCAAGACAGAAACTAAGTTTGAGATTCCGAACTCTTCAATGGAAGACTGGTATAAAGACGGTAAAGTCATGGAACCAAGTCTCCAATCAACCCTCCATAAATTTTGGGATTCTGGAAACCATGGATCCTCTACACTCAATGTGACTTTAACACAAAGCTCAACTGAGATAGTAGGCTCTGGAACCTATAGCGCCAAATTGAGATCTCAGTTTGTTGGAATTACTGGTAATATTGGAAAATTTGCAGCAGGAAATATATTTGCCGGGGTTTATAAAGACACCGATGGTACAAATGGAATAATTGATTTCGGTCAGCCATTTAATGGTTCTCATCCAAAGGCTCTTAAACTATTGGCTAATTACCGTCCCGGTAAAGTAGAAAAGAAAGTTTCCGGTCAAGATTATCTGAGTGTAGGAGATACCGATTACGGACAGATCTATATAGCATTGACAACATCACCTGTGACTGTTAACACCGGCAATAAATCAACTTTATTCAGTAAAGATTTTGATTCTGTAATTGCTTATGGCGAGGTGACATGGCATGAGAATTTTGGTGAAGATAACCAAATGAAAGAAATAATAATAGATTTCGAATATAAACCAGCCGCTAAAACCCAAGAACCCAAATATATCGTTATAGTATGTTCAGCTTCAAAATTCGGTGATTATTTTGTAGGCGGTGAAGGTTCCACAATGTATGTCGATGACTTTGAACTTGTATATTAAGCACTTCTATATTAATTAGAGATTGATTTAATCTGAGTTTCGGCGTTAAAGCTTGCTGCCGCTAAGTTTTAACGCCGAAATTCGTTAACTTTGCAGATATTTCCGCTTATAAACTCTATAGCAAATTCGCTAATTCTTTTTAATGAGCAGATTTAAGCTTCTAATATTGATATTTTCTTTCTTCCTTCCGCTATCAGTGCAGGCTAAAGAGGAGATTATCGGTCCTAAGACAGATTTTGCAGATACATCTGAAGTCTCTGTGAATCAATCTGAGACTGACTTGGAAGAATTCAGCCGCGATATCGAATCTGTTGTCTTCGTGCCGAAGGGTCAATGGATAGCAGGCCTTTCAGTTTCTTATTCCCAATCTTCACAAAATAAATATCAGTTCCTTATTCTCGAAGGGATTTCAGGGGATACTTACAGTTTTAAAATATCACCTATGGTGATGTTCGTCGTGGCTCCAGACCTCGGACTGGGCGGTCGTTTCTCTTATGCCCGTTCCCTAACAAAAGTTTCAAATGCGGACATTGTGCTGGATGCCGAAACTGATTATTCCTTCGATCATCTCTACAGATTATCGCACAATTATTACGGAAGTCTCCTAATGAGAAATTATTTCTCTGTAGGCAAAAGTAAAAGATTTGGATTCTTTAATGAAGTCCAGTTGCAATTGGGGGGTGGACAGACAAAACTCACCACCGGTGTAGGAACGGATCTGACCGGCTCATATGAAAGAAATTTTTCTTTAAATGTAGGACTGGCTCCCGGTGTCTGCGTTTTCCTTAGTAACTATTCCGCATTGGAAGTAAATATTGGCCTTCTTGGGTTTAACTATAATGCCACAAAGGCAATAAAGGATCAGATTTACGTCTCCCATAGAAATTCCAAATCTGCTAATTTCCGCATTAACCTGTTTTCCATCTCCTTTGGAGTGGCATTTTATCTATGAAAGCTATGAAAAGAATAAAATTAACATTGGTTCTTATCATGGCTATGATTTCAATTACTCAGGCCTTTGCTCAGGAGAAAATAGAGAATAATTCCGGAATTGTAACCATAATAAAACCTGACACTATTGTCCGTACCGATACCATTGTCATAAAGGAGGTGATTACAAGAACCGATGTAGTGCACAGGACCGAAACTGTGGTAAGATATGAGGAGAATAAAACCGGCAGTTCAGAATATATAAAGACCTATGAAACCGACATTAAGCCTGATGAGAATACTGTTGTCAGGGAAAGCTTGGTTTCAGTGGAAAATAATTCTCAGATAGGTGAAAGAACCCCCGCGGGTCACCCCGTAGTTTCGGAACTTTTCCCGGATGACGGCAATTATGTCTGGGTACCGAGAAATATGGAAGGTAAGGTAAATGACATATTAAACGGACGAGAGTTATCCGCTTGGAAAGATAAGAAGGCTTCTACAGACGAAAATTTTGATCCCAATGAGAAAGTTACTTTCCGAGGTGACACATTGCCTATGGTTTTGAAGTCGCGTAATTTAGGGAGGTTTGACAGGGGACTCTTCAATTTCCTATATATTCCCAAGGGAATTTGGCAGATAGGTCTGACTGCGTCTTACGGTGAATTCTCTGCTGAAGACCTGGAGGTTCTAGATCTTATTTCCGATATTGATTTCGGTGGCCATATCTTCTCTGTGAGGCCATATTTCTCCTATTTCATTAAAAACAATATCTCTGTGGGTATGCGCCTTGGCTATACCTCTGGAAAGGCGAATATCGGTTCATTCAATGTGGATATCGATGAGGATATGAGTTTCAATCTTCATGATATCATGTATAAGAATGAAACCTATACGGCAGCTTTGACTTTCAGTCAGTATCTCGGCATTGCAAGACGAGGAAGATTCGGCTTCTTCAATGAAGTTGAATTGGCTTTCTCTTCCGGGTCTTCCGATTTTCATAGGCCTTTCAGCGGTGAAATGAAGGAAACACACACAACCACCATGCAGGCAGCCTTGAATTTCTCTCCTGGTTTGTGTGTCTATATCCTCGACCAGCTATCTTTTAACCTTTCTTTCGGTGTTTTCGGGTTGAATGTCAAGCACGAGAAGCAGACTGAAAACGGCATCCCTCTTGGAGAAAGAACAACCTCCGGAGCTAATTTCCGTTTCAATATTTTCAATATAAACTTCGGTATCGCAGTTAATATTTAGAGTCCGTTATCTAATGAAAAATAGATATCCCATATCAATTTCTTTAATATTGGTAATCGCTACATTCCTTTCCGGATGCATCAAAAACGATCTGCCATACCCGAGGTTACAACAGAACATAACCTCCTTGAAGGCTTATGGTGAATCAAGATCTGCTTTGTTAGATTCTGCCTCGATGATTGCAACTGTCTTTCTTGAGGAATGGGTTGATATTGAGAAAGTCATTTTTGATGCGTTTAAGGTTAGCGAGGGAGGCATTGCGGTGCCTGATCTTCTTGAGGGGACTTATGATCTTTCGTCTCCCATTGTTGTGAATATCTCTTTATATCAGAATTACCAGTGGCTTATAAAAGCTGAACAACCCATCGAACGATATTTCACCATCGAAGGTCAGATCGGGGAATCGGTCATTGATGCAGTAGGCAAAAGAATTATAGTGACAATGCCCGAGACAGCCAAGGTTTCAGCCTTAAAGGTTACCTCTATGAAACTTGGTCCTGCCGACATAACTTCTTATTCTCCTAATCTTTTATCCGGCCCCCATGATTTTTCAAGACCGGTCAGGTTGGATGTAGAATGTTTTGGGAGGACAGATGAATGGACAATTTATGTTGAACTGGTTCAACAGACCGTTTCAACGGATAATGTGGTGGGATGGAGTCAGGTTATCTGGGCTTACGGTAGTTGCGAGGCCGATGCTAAAGGTGCTTTCCAATACAAGAGATCAACCGACTCCTCCTGGACAGATGTCGAGGGTAAATACGTGACACAAACGGGAGGACATCTTGAATGTTATATTCCGCATCTTGAACCTCTGACCGAATATGTGGTGCGTGCCGTTACCGACAACGAAACCGGGAATGAAGTATCTGTTGCAACTCAGTATACAGAAGATTTACCTGATGCCTCTTTTGATCAGTGGTGGCTTAAAGATGACAAGGTCTGGTGTCCCTGGGATGAAGGCGGCACTCCTTATTGGGATACGGGAAATACCGGTGCGGCCACACTCGGACAAAGCAACGTCGTACCCACTGACCATACTGTCTCCGGTCAAGGACAGGCTGCCGAGCTGAATACAAAGTTTGTAGGTTTGTTCGGTATCGGAAAACTCGCAGCCGGATCAATCTACACAGGCTCCTTCAAGAAGATTGACGGAACTAACGGAATTCTTGATTTTGGGCGTCCCTTTAATGTCAGACCTACAAGGCTAAAGGGTTACTATCAGTATAAAACAGCCGATATCGATTATGTAAGTTCGGAACTGAGCAACTTGAAAGGTAGACCCGATTCATGCCACATCTATATCGCACTGACAGACTGGGCAGCCCCATATGAAATAAGGACCAATCCAAAAAATCAGCAGCTGTTCAATAAGGACGCTTCTTACATAATAGCCTATGGAGAAATGATCTACAGTGGCACTATGGATGATTATGAAAGTTTCGAAATAGAATTGGAATACAGAGACAAATTCAAGACGCCATCTTATATTCAGATCACCTGCGCCGCTTCTAAATATGGAGATTTCTTCACCGGCGGCTCAGGGGCTGTCTTATACGTGGATGAATTTTCTCTCGACTACGATTATTAGTTAATTTTTAAGACTCTGTCTATCATTTTTGATAAAGTGGAGTTCGCAGATTGGTAACTGATTTGGAAAGAGAACCGTTTTCATTAAAAAAAAGAATTCGTTCGTTCCGGTTTGCCGGAAAGGGGTTCCTTTCGTTAATTAAGACCGAACATAACGCCTGGGTTCATCTCACTGTTGCCGCATGTGTCATTGCTGCAGGGTTTATCTGGCACGTTTCAATAACGGAGTGGTGTCTCCTGGCACTATGTATCGGCTCGGTGATTTCAGCTGAAGCCTTCAACAGTGCATTGGAATCTTTGGCAGATAAAGTTTCTGTGGCTTACGATCCTCTGATCGGTAAGGCAAAGGATATGGCTGCTTTTGCTGTCTTGATGTTGAGCTTGACCGCTGTCTGCGTAGGTTTGCTGATATTTCTGCCCAAGATAATATAAGAATGATAGGTTATTAGGGACAAATCAATTAAATTTGCAAGTCAATTTGGAAAAACGATTGTAATTTGAGTCCCTAAAGCTTATGAAGACAAACACAAAAGCCATTCATACCGAATTCCGACGCAGGGATGCGTATGATGCGTTGCAAATACCCATTTATACTGCCCTTGCCTATGAATTTGACGACGCTGATTATATGAGCGATGTCTTCTGCGGTAAAGTAATAGTTCCTGATTACTCCCGTGTCTTGAATCCGACTGTGATTCATTTCGAAGACAAAATAAAAGATTTATCGGGTGCTACTGAAGTCAGTGCCTTTAATTCCGGCATGGCTGCTATCAGCGCTTTATTGATCTGTGTAGCCGGAGCCGGGAAAAATATCGTCAGCTCCCGTCATCTTTTTGGCAACACTTATCTCTTCCTGACTAAAACATTAAAAAGATTCGGAGTGGAGGCAAGACTCATTGACCTAACTGATCTTAAAGAGGTGGAGAAAGCAATAGACGAAAACACCTGCTGCGTTTTTCTGGAGAGCGTGACTAATCCCCAAATGGAAGTTGCAGATATCAGTTCGATTTCCAAAATTACGAAGAAAAAAGGAGTTCCTCTTATAGCAGATACAACCATTATACCTTTCACTCAATTCGACGGTAAGGAATTAGGACTGGACTTCCAGGTGGTTTCATCCACAAAATATATCTCGGGTGGAGCAACAAGTCTTGGTGGTGTGATTCTGGATTATGGAAATTTTCCTGAGGTATCGACTTTGATAAAGAAAGATGCGGTTTTCAATCTTGGAGGCTATATGACCCCTCAGGCTGCCTATATGCAGGTGGTAGGCCTTGAAACTTTGCAGGTGAGATATGACCGTCAGGCGGAATCGGCTCTAAAAATTGCTCAAAAACTTTCTGAGACACCGGGAGTAAAATGTGTCGGGTATCCGGGTCTGGAAGAACACCCATTCCATGATATTTTTGTCAGCCTATACGGAAATAAGGCCGGAGCGATGATAACTTTTGATCTCGAAAGCAAAGAGAAGGCTTTCAATTTTATAAACTCCCTGAAGCTGTTCCACCGGGCCACAAATCTTTTTGACAACAGGTCACTCGCCATTCATCCGGCAAGTACGATTTTTGGCCCCCTCAGTGAAGAGGAAAGAAAAGCAATGGATATAAAAGATACCACAATCCGATTATCAATTGGTCTTGAAGATCCTGATGATCTCTATGAAGATCTTCGTCAGGCTATAACTGAATAATCAGACTTTTCTTTTGTTCCGATCAAGTTGCGCCTTGCATTATTTATGATGGGGATAATAGAAATCTCATCGAGATATCTTAAGAAATACGAGATATCCTAAGAAATATGAGATTACATTAAGCATACGAAAATTGAATTACCTAATTAATAGATAACCTAATGAATTACGATTTCGACAAAGTGATCATGAGAAAGGGCACAGGAGCTTTGAAAACCGATCGACTTCAAGAAAGATTCGGTAGAGAGGATCTCCTTGCCGCATGGGTCGCCGATATGGATTTTGAAACTCCGGATTTCATTATTAATGCACTTCGCGAAAGACTCGATCATCCGGTTCTTGGTTATACTGTCGAACCTGACGATTACAGGCCTTCGATTATTGATTGGGAAAAAAAACTCCATTCCCTTGAAATAAAACCGGAATGGATCTCATATATTCCGGGAATTGTGAAAGGTATCGGTATGGTTATTAATGTGTTTACCAAACCCGGCGAAGAGGTCATAATTATGCCGCCCGTTTATCACCCTTTTAGAATTACAACCGAGCTAAACGGAAGAAAAGTTGTCAATATCCCCCTTAAAGAAAGGGATGGTGAATATGAAATAGATTTTGATTCGTTGGAAAACCTTGATAAGAACGGAGGTCTTCTTATTTTCTCCAATCCCCACAATCCTGGAGGCAGAATCTGGTCGGAAGAGGAACTTAGAAGACTCGCAGGTATTTGTAAAAGAAAAAATATCCTGGTTATTTCTGATGAAATCCATGCTGATATGGCATTGTGGGGGAAAAAACATATCCCGTTTATCAGTGTCAGTGATGAAGCTGCTAATAACAGCATTACTTTCTGTGCTCCTTCCAAAACATTTAATATACCGGGGATTGTCAGTTCTTTCTCAATAATCCCCGATGAAAAGTTACGTGGTAAGTTTTACAGTTGGTTGAAAGCCAACGAATTTGATGATGCACCTGTTTTTTCTCATATTGCAACCATAGCAGCCTACAGAAAAGGGGAGGAATGGAGAAAGCAGATGCTGAAATATATAGAAGATAACATCATATTTACTGAAAATTTCTTTATAGATAATCTGCCTGAAATAAAAGTAATACGTCCTGATGCTTCATTCCTTATTTGGTTGGATTGCAGACAATTGGGCTTGTCTCATCCTGCTCTGACAGATCTTTTTGTCAATTGCGCAAAGGTAGCTTTAAACGAAGGTTCGATGTTTGGTAAGGAAGGGGAGGGTTTCATGCGCCTTAATGTCGCCTCTCCGAGAAAAAAACTTGAAAAAATCCTTAATCGTATTAAGGCAGGAGTTAAAAATGAAAATTATTGATATTATCAAAGAAAGCAAGGATCCGATTTTTTCTTTTGAGATCCTGCCCCCCTTAAAGGGAAACAGCATTTATAAGGTTTTTAATATCATTGATAAGCTGAAAAGGTTCAATCCTCAGTTTGTCAATATCACTTCCCATCATAGCGAGTATATCTATAAGCCGTTGCCAGATGGGAGCCTGCGTAGGGTCAGTATCGTTAAACGTCCCGGAACCGTTGCCATTTCGGCGGCAATTCAGAACAAATACGGACTCATCCCTGTCCCCCATATAATTTGTAAGGGTTTTACAAAGGAGGAGACGGAATATGCCCTTCTCGATCTCAATTTTCTTGGAATCAATAATCTTTTGGTGTTGCGCGGTGATGAAAAAAGTTATGACATCCATCATCCGGACCCTCAAATCTATAACATTCATGCCAGTGACCTGCAGCAACAGATAAACCGGTTTAATATGGGTATCGGACTGGAAGATACCACGATAGAGGGTATTCAGACACCTTTCTCTTATGGAATGGCCTGTTATCCTGAAAAACATGAGGAAGCCCCCAATATGGAAAGCGACATTTATTATTTAAAGAAAAAGGTGGAAGGAGGGGCTGATTATTTTATTACACAGATGTTTTTCGATAACAGTAAATTCTTTGATTTTGTCGCAAGATGTCGGGAAGAGGGGATCAATGTTCCGATACTTCCGGGGATTAAGCCACTTTCTAAAAAATCTCATCTTACCGTATTGCCAAAGACTTTCAAAATTGATTTACCCGAAGACCTGGCTTCCGAAGTAAGGGCTTGCAGAAACGATGAGGAAGCTAAGGAGATAGGTGTCAAATGGGCTATCAGACAATGTCGGGATTTACTTGACCATGGGTTTCCCGGAGTGCATTTCTATACAATGAGCGCCTCAGACAGTGTAGTTAAAATAGCCGAGAAAGTTTATGGCTGAGGACTGAAAGATAAAGTTTTACATATAGTATAAAGATGGGAATTTTTGAAGCTATAAAGAATATATTGAGAGAAAAGGTGCTTCTACTTGACGGTGGAATGGGCACGATGATTCAGAAATACGAATTTAAAGAGTCCGATTTTCGTGGCAGGGAATTCTTGTCACATCCTAATCCTATTTCAGGATTTAATGATATATTAAACATTACTAAGCCAGCTGCTATTAAAAAAATACATGAGCAATATCTTGAAAGTGGAGCTGATATCCTGTCAACCAATACTTTTAATTCCAATCTCATTTCATTGCGAGATTATGGTCTCGATAAAACATGTGGATTAATAGAACGACTCAATATTGAGGGTGCCTTGATTGCGAGAAAGGCAATTGAAGAGTTTGAAGAGAAAAATGGTGGGGAAAGAACACATTTTGTGGCCGGTTCAATCGGTCCTACAAACCGTTCGGCTTCTATGAGTCCTGATATTAGCAGACCGGAATTTCGGAACATAGATTTTGATGTACTAAAAACAGCATACAAAAGTCAGATTAGCGGCCTTCTAAAGGGTGGAGTGGATCTGCTGCTCTTTGAGACGGTTTTTGATACCCTTAATCTTAAGGCCGGACTTGATGCCGCTAATGAAGAAATGATGAAGTCCGGAATGGTGGTCCCAATAATGATCTCTGCTACAGTAGCCGATAAATCGGGGAGAATTCTCTCGGGTCAGACAGTGGCTGCATTTACAACTTCGGTCGCAAATTATGAAAATGTGATTTCAATAGGTCTTAACTGTGGCTTCGGTCCGAAAGAACTTCAGGGATACCTTAAAGATATTTCTCATAACTGCGGACATTATGTGAGCTGTCATCCTAACGCAGGTCTTCCTGATGTCAACGGTTGTTATAATGTTTCTCCCGACGACTTTAAAAACAGTATATCACCAATACTCATTCAAAAACAGGTGAACATTATTGGGGGGTGTTGTGGAACAACTCCGGCTCATATTGCTGCAATACGGAAAATTGCTGATAAAGCAGTTCCTTATCATCCGGAGCTACCCGATGAAGCTCTACGCCTGTCAGGTCTTGACAGTCTCGTGATTAAAGACAAAAATGATTTCCTTGTTGTCGGAGAAAGATGCAATGTGGCCGGTTCAAAGAAGTTTTTGCGTCTGATTAAAGAAAAAAATATTTCTGAAGCTGTTGAAATTGCAGCTCATCAGATTCGAGAAGGAGCTGCTGTCATTGATATAAATATGGATGATCCCATGCTCGATTCGAAAGAAGAAATGGTTGAGTTCATTAGATATATCTCTTCAGAACCCGATATCGCTAAAGTTCCCTTTATGATCGACTCTTCAAGATGGGAGGTTATTGAAGCCGCTTTAAAAAATATTCAGGGTAAGGGTATTGTCAATTCTCTCTCTCTAAAAGAGGGGGAGGATAAATTTATTGTTCAGGCCAGTAGAGTTCATCAGCTTGGATTTGCTTTAATAGTGATGGCATTCGATGAGAAGGGTCAAGCTGATACCTATGAAAGAAAAATCGAAATCTGTGGAAGGGCTTATAGAATTCTGACTGAAAAATGCGGTTTTAAACCGGATGATATTATCTTTGACGTCAATGTAATGGCTATAGCCACAGGAATTGAAGAACATTCCCGTTATGCACTTGATTTTATTAGGGCTGTGGAATGGATTAAGAAAAATCTTCCCGGGACAAGGACAAGCGGAGGAGTGAGCAACCTTTCTTTTTCTTTCAGGGGGAAAAACAGACTCAGGGAAATCATGCATACAGTCTTCCTATATCATTCAAGAAAAGCCGGTCTTGATATGGCTATAGTGAATCCCTCTTCTGAACTTAATTATGAAGAGATAGATTCTGATGTAAGGAACATAGTGGAGGATGTGATTCTCGCAAGAAGAGAAGATGTGGAAAACGAACTTTTAAATTTGGCTCTGACGGAGAATGAGGGAAAAAAATATTCAGATGAGAGTGGTCCACTTACTTCCATGAATATTGACGAGATTCTGAGATACGATATGCTGAAAGGCAATCTTCATAATCTTGAAGAGCATTTGGATGTTGCTCTTAAGAAGATGACTGACCCTATCGCTATTATAGAGGGTCCACTTATGGAAGGCATGAAGCAGGTAGGTGAGCTGTTTGGGGAGGGTAAAATGTTTCTTCCTCAAGTGGTTAAGACAGCCAGGGTGATGAATAGGGCAGTGGAATATCTGTCTCCTTATTTCAAAAATTCAGAGAAATCGGAGAAAAAGACCGGTAAAGTATTGATCGCTACAGTAAAAGGAGATGTTCATGATATTGGGAAAAATATTGTCTCAACAGTGCTAAGCTGTAATAATTTTGAGGTTATAGATCTTGGAGTTATGGTCCCGGTTGAGAAAATTCTCGAGGCGGTTGAGAGTGAGAAACCGGACATAATTTGTCTATCGGGGTTGATAACACCTTCTCTCGCAGAAATGGGAAACGTGGCGAAAGTTTTTCAGGAGAAAAATTTGAAAATACCTCTCCTTGTGGGAGGTGCAACTACATCCCGGATACATACTGCCGTCAAACTTTCTCCAATTTATCCCGGAAAAGTTATTCATGTCAATGATGCATCACAAAACGCTCTTGTAGCTAATATTCTTGTAAATAAAGATAAAAGAGAAAGTTTTCTAAGGGAAACCGATAAGGAATATTCAAGACTGTGCGAGGCTTTTTCTGCAAAAAATGGTCCACTGATACCCTACGTAGAAGCTGTTGCAAATTCAAAGAAAAGAGATCTTTGCAAGTATATTACGCCCAAGCCTTTCTCTCGGCTCAAAACCCCCGTTATCCTGGATTTGAAAATTGATGAGATAAAGACTCTAATAAACTGGAAAATGTTTTTCAAGACGTGGGGGCTTACCGGTACTTTTCTTTCGGGATTACCCAATTCTCTCGATGAAAATGACGTGAAAGCCTGGAAAGAAAATTTAACTGAAGAAAACCGGCTTAAAGATGAGGAGGTCTTGAAACTTTATGAAAATGCTTCAACCCTGATTCATGAATTAGAAAATTCAGGAAAATTCGACGGAAAGGCAGTAGTTGTTTTTGATGAATTGAAGTCTGAGAACGAAAAAATTAGTTTCGGTGATCTGGTTCTGCCAATGTTGCGACAGCAAAATGCCGGTTCATCTTTTCTATCTTGTGCTGATTTCGTAGAGTCAAAAGGAAGAAAGGAAGATTGGGGAGGTCTTTTCTGTGTTACGGCAGGGAACTATCTCTCTTCTTTGGCGGAGGAAGCGGGTAATAAAGGTGACGAATATAAGAAAATCTTATATCAGTCTCTTGCCGACAGAATCGCTGAAGCCGGTTCGGAATGGTTCCACAGGCTTGTTAAAGAGGAACTATGGGGATATGAACCGAGGAAAGATAATGGAAATATTGAAGGGGCAGAAGCACTCGGTCATGGGATTAGACCAGCCTGGGGCTATCCGATGCTGCCCGACCAAACGTTGCTTTTAGCCACAAAGGAGGTTCTCCCTTATGATGAATTAGGAGTAAGAATAACTGAAAATGGAGCGATGTGGCCTACAGCTACAGTAAGTGGTTTATATATTGCCAATCCGGAGGCAAAATATTTTATGGTAGGACCTTTGGGTGAAGAC
>JAFLTN010000062.1 GCA_022510445.1 Muribaculaceae bacterium
AAACTATCAATGTTGTAGTAAAAAACAGACTTCCGGGCAGGAAGAAGGCTATCCCTGCCAGTCCTATAGCAATGGCATATTGCATGGCAATGATCCACCACCTTTTAGTCCTGATTAAATCTACAAAGGGGCTCCAGAACGGTTTGATTACCCAGGGCAGGTAAAGCCAACCGGTATAAAATGCCATATCGCCCTTGCTGATTCCCATGTTGACATACATGAGGACAGTCAATGTATTGACTGCGAAATAGGGGAGTCCTTCAGCTATATAAAGTGACGGTATCCATCCCCAGGGAGAAATATTTGTCTTCTTGTTAATTGTCAGATTGCCCATTATCATCAGAATGATTATGGAGTATTAGGATAAGCGACCTCTTTATATATTTCGTTGATTTCACTGTTTGTCACCTGTTCATAATCGTTAAAGAATGGAGTGACAAGAATTCCGCCCATATCAAGAGCTCCGGGACTGAAAGCCCTTCTTTTAGGAGGCTCCTCATAGAAACATTTTGGTCTGTGCGCCTTACGCGGAATGAGTATATATCTTATTTTATCTTCATCTCCGTTCCAGAAAAAAGCATTGAGTGGTTGGTGGGGAAAGCTATCCCATATACTAATGTCTTCAAAATTTCCGGTTTCCGGAATCATTCCCGATTTTATCAGAAAAGGCAACTCATGAATGGTTTTGGCTGATTCATTAAAAAAATCCGATACTCCTTCTGCCGGATTTAATAAGGGTATAGCTGATTTTGGAACAGCCTGAAAATGCCTGTGGTCGGGTGCAGATGCCCCCGCACCTTCCGAATTATAGAAAATGACCATTCCCGGAAGACGTTTTGTAATTTCTACCGCCACTTCCGGAAGAAATTCTTGAGGAAGATGCTCATCCCCGGCAATAGTGAAGTGAAAGTCAAGAATAGGATAAGGATTGACTAACAGTTTCCATCCCGGTATAAGTTCAAATTCCATTTGTTCTTTCGGACGATTATCCTTGCAAAGAAAACATTTTCTTGTCCTTATAGATTCCGGGTCAACTTTTGCTGCATTGGATGTTATTCTTGCCGGGTTGAATTGCACATATCCGGAGAATGAACCTATGGAGAAGGGTTTTCTTTGGACTTTTTTGAGATTTTCAAAATTTTCTGCTGCCAAAGGCCACATTTCCAATTGATCATGAAAAAATTTTATGATTTCAGGAGAAAAAGATTGCTTAGTCATAAACCATGTTTACCGTTACTCTTCATAATCCGTATATGCCTCCTCCTCAGCCATATTAGCCCTTATCCTGGCAATTAGTTCAACCGAACGGATAAAGTCTTTATATTCATTATGTTCATTCTGTTTTTCAATCGACAGGTCTGCATCACTGTTTCCGGTCCATCTCCGGCAGAAATAAATAGAATTGTAAATGCGTCCTATGCGGTACTCCCGACTTATCCTTAACGCCATTGCATAATCCTCACCATAACTCACATTTGGAAACAAGATATTCCTTACAATAGGAGTGAAGAATGCGCGGGGAGCACCAAACCCGTTAATCCGCAGGGCATTGTTTCTGCCATTTATATCAGTCCATTCCTTATGGTCTATAAGACCCGGTGGAATAGGATTAAGCTGAAAATCAGTTATAGTATATGAACCCACAACCATGCCGCATTTCTCTTCATGAAATTTTCTTACAATTTGTGACACAGTTGTTTCATCTGCATAAATGTCATCAGAATCAAGCTGAATTGCAAACCGGCCGCAATGAGGCGACAGGATTGCTTTGTTCCAGCAACCCCCGATTCCTAAATATTCCTCTTCACACACATCTATTATTATCAGACGTGGATCTTCTATTCCGTTTAATAATTCCCTTGTGCCGTCGGTGCTGTGATTGTCGACTACAATCACATTAAAAGAGAAATCTGTTTTTTGGTTAAGGGCCGACTCCACAGCATCTTTAATTGTCGAGACCCTGTTCTTAACGGGAATAATTACGGAAGCCTCGGTTGAAAAAGCGTCATCATCAAAGTCGCAGCTTAGTGGCTCTGATGAAACCATACCTCCGGATTCAATCAGGAAATCAGTAAAGATTCTCTCCATATATGCCTGATAAAAGGCATTTTTAGGATTTACATAATCATGCTGTTTTTCACCGCTTTTACGGAAATCTATTTTTTTTACCGTATACAAATATTCGGGAACAGCTGCTATGGTTCTTCCCACTGACATTCTCAGACGTAGTGCATACCATCCTCCGTCAGGGGCATTTATGCTCGGTTCCGCCAAATCATCAGAAGCAGCCAAAACATCGGCTACATTTATCATGACCAAAGGACCAAAATCAAAATCATCCCTTATCGATCCGAACTGATAGTCTATGACGGGATGAAGAGTTATAACGCCATTGTCATCTTCCCTGTAGTTGCAATAAGTGATGGTTGAGTCAGCATCTGTAGCCAGCTCTTCCATTCGTTGCATGAAGTTGTGATCAAGCGCATAAGGCCTGTCATCAAGCTGTATTATTATAAATTGTTCCAGCTCTCCTTTCAATATTTCTTCACGCAAAGCGTGGATATTTTTAAATCTGATTATTCTCATTCTTTTATTTTTTCAGATAATCAATGAAATCTTTCATTAACAAATTCCTTTGTGAATCATTTATTGATTCAAATGGAATTGCAGATATTATGATACGGCTTTTCCCGTTTTCTGTCAGTATTCCGGCAGGTAAATCAGTATCGGAATATCTCATGAAAACTGAAGTTCCTCTTCCCGGAATTAGATCAAGAATATCCGGGTTCTCCACAATGTATTGTTTATCATTCAGGGAATTGGAATAATCTAACAATTTTGATTTGAAAGAACCTGATTTGTCAGTCACCTTTAGGTTCCCCGAAATATTCACCTGACCATCCGTTTTCCCTATTCCAAGGATATCGCTTGCAAAATCTTTGCTTCCGGCAGGAGAACGGTCATCATAAAGATCACTGGCAACATAAGCTCCCGATATCAGCAGATCACCTCCTTCACTTATATATTTTCGGAGCTCCTCCTGAAGTTTCGGGGGGAAAGCTGTAAATTGATATCCTGAACTGCCGAAACCTGTAATCGAGGTTTTTTGTTTACCAAGAATCAGGTCTATGATTTTAAAATCCTTAAGGTCTACCTTCCCTTCCTCTACTGCTCCCACGCTGACGGAAATAAAACCTTGTCCGGCTGCGGATATAGATTTGCCATGGATATATGGGAAATCAAAGGTGTTTCCTGCAATTACCGTTGATGCATAGCTGCCGTCGCTCATGCCAAAACTATCACCGGCATTTCTTCTATATTCTGTCTGATAGCCTACGAATGAAATATCCCTGATATGAGGAACACCAAAATCATTTTGAGCGTAAAATCCAGCTTCATCGCCATAACTTGCGCTTGCAGGCGCACTGATTCTTGTGAATCCGTTGATTATTAAGACCGGTCTGTCTCCCCCCTCTTTTAAAGCCAGGATTTCCGATGGGAAGGAAGCTCCCCCCTTGTTGACAGCTATAATACGGAATGAATGGATTTCATTGTCAGTTACCTTAACATTGAAGTGTCTTGAAGATGTTTCCCCAAGCCGGTGAAATCCTAACTCATCACCGCTTCTTTCCATTATTATATACTTATCCGGTTCTGCCGAGGGTTCAAGAGGATCATGCCTTTCCTCCCATTCAAGTTTATAGACACCTTTCTTGACTCTTGAAATCCTGAAATCTTTCACAGGTAATGGCTGAACAATGAATTTTCGGTCTTTTCGCTCAGCCAAGAAACGACCAATGGCTTTATAAATCGACCGGCTTACGGAAAACCTGAAAGCCGGATCCAAGGCATATTTCATATCGGCATAATTCTGATGACTCATGAACTCAATTAAAGAGGTGGGAACTTCAGGCACTCTTGCCTCTACATAAGTCTTATCCCACATGGATCTTCTGGTCCAGTTAGGTTCCCAAGTCTGGCGAATGTCCATAGTAATCTGGCGTAGAAGCATATCTGTCAGAGCCCTTGAATTAGTCCTTGGAGTTCCGTCGGCATAATAGTCTCCGTTATTGGTAAAATAGATTCCCAAAGTTCCGATAAAAGAATCATCCGCCTTTTTCCCTGCATCGGAATGAAGAGCCATGGCCACATCTATGGGAATATTGAGACCCTGTCGGTCAGGCAACACTCTGGAACCTCCTGCAAGATAATTCACCCAATGGCCTCGGGATGTGTAATCATCCTTATAATCGTCGGTCCCGTGATAGGGAGAGTAGACCTCTTCAGGCATTCCTGCCCATTGGAGCCAATACCGGGCCCCCTCAAGAAAGCGTGGAAGGCCGGAAGTGGAGAAATGAGAATCAATTTCGCTTGAATCTGAAAGATATTCAATATCTGTTTCCTCAGGTGTTGAAGGATCCAGGAATATATCACTACGGCTGTCACTTCTTGCAATATTTCCCATACCTCCGCCAATTTTAACAGCATCCGCGGTGACAACTTTCCCTGCTTCTGAAGAAATGTTGGAAAGCAA
This sequence comes from Muribaculaceae bacterium, assembly GCA_022510445.1. Classification (GTDB taxonomy): domain Bacteria; phylum Bacteroidota; class Bacteroidia; order Bacteroidales; family Muribaculaceae; genus Lepagella. The sequence continues at coordinate 4,535 of JAFLTN010000062.1, forward strand.
AACCACCGGTTCTTCATCGTCATAGCCTGCTTCAAGCGGGAAAGTCCCTAAATAAATCCATGTGCCGCCACCCATTGTCTGGTTTACCTTGAATTGCTGTGAACCTCCTGAATAATTCACTGTGTAAAGCGCATCACGAGTTGAATTCGGGAGAGTCTTATAACTGACGTAGACAGCATATTCCCCATCTTCCGGAATATCTGCAAACCAAGCGGCCAGCGAAGGTTTTCCCGAAGTAATGGTATTGGTTTGACGATATGTCCCGTTTTCGAAAGGATTCTCTGTATCTCTGAAATCCGGAAGGTCATAAATGAACCCTTCCTCTTCTCCGGTGGTCCATTTTTCACTTCCTGTTTTTTCATGATAATAGGGTTGAGAATAAATCTGTCCCTCGTCATTGGTATCGTTATCCACAATAACTTCATGACGGTTGATGTCCCGTTCACGCGGAAGCAATACATATCCTCCTGCATTTTCAATCATAGGGGTGACATAAGGCAATATATAACTCATTGTGTGAGTGTCTTCAGTCACCTGGAAAAGCTGGGGCCTCTGCCAGTACCAGGCTCCCGCGCCAGGCTTGAAGTATCGCCCGTGGCTTGCCCATAATGCGACTATATCTCCTTCCATCCCCTCTTTTGCATTGAAAAGTGGTTCAGCAGCCACTACAAAAGGCGGATTTCTTCTGAAACCTTCAGGTAATTTATCAATGGTTGTAATATAATAGGAGAGTGGATGATCGCTCACCATAAAGGAGATTTCATAGTCAGATATCGAATCTGGCATTATCTCTTCCACGGTCTTCTTAAGTTCGGAAATAAGATCTTTTGTCACCGGAAGGTAAGTGAAATTTTCATTCAGATAAATTTTTGCACTTTTTGAATTATTGTCTGTTTTGACAAGATTGACCCTAAGCCCTCCCGGATTTTGAGATTCAGGTATTCTTTCCACCAATCCGTCATTTAAGAAAAGAGTGAGAGGATCGTTATGTGGTATTTCCTCCAGTTTCTTCACCTCTTTTTTTGTTTTTGAAGAAGTGGTTTTTTTCTTGGTGGTTTTTTTCCTGGATGTTTTTCGTTTTGCCGAAGTTCCCCCCGCTTTCTTCTTTGTTGTGCCGGTTGAATTTTTTTTAGCAGAAGCAGTTGTCTTAGCCTTTGTTTTCTTTACGGCGGCATAGTTATCGGGAGAACTAATTACAGTCACAGCAAGTAAAATTGCTGTTACAATGAAAATTATTCTTTTTATTTTTTTCATGAATATAGGTTATGGAATGGCAAAATTAACAATTTATGCTTGTTGTTTTTATATTTTACACCTTCCTTTTGTAGTCAATTAGACACAGATTGATATTTTTTTATTTTTGCAATTACAAATTTAATTAATATTATGGAATTTATTTATTGACCTTAAGGATCAGGGTTTTCGTATTAGTTTATGGCAATAGCCATATTTGTCCCCGGCAACAGATATTTCCCGGAGGAAACGGCATATTGCCATGTGAAGAGTAAGAGGATTAATTTGCTGTTATTTCTTTTTACGGAAAATTATTGCCAGAATTATTATCAGGCTTATGGAGATTCCTGCAATGAAAAACCAGAACATGATTGACACATGATGTTCTCCTGTGGAAGTGTCATAAGTGCAGGAAGGGAGCAATGTCATTAAGGCAAAAACCGGTAACAATATCTTTTTCATGTCTCTATTAGTTAAGTTCTTTATAAAATTAACAAAAGTTTGTTAAACATGTTCATTTCATAAGATCCATCTTTTCAGGATCTCCTACCACCCAAACAATATCACCTTCTCTAAGGATTGTCTCGGCATCGGGCTGTTCAAAAACATCTTCCCCACGTTGCACTTTCACTATCATGCAATAGAAATCACGTCTGAGATTAGTCTTTCCCAACGGGATATTGATTATCGGTGAATCTGCGGTAAGGCAAAGATTCCTGAGGTCTACATTGGAATTTGAAACTTCAACAGAACGATATGCCTTTTCGTCTCTTTCGATATCGTCATTGAGTTTTTTTATCTGTTCGTCATTGCCGATGACCCCGAGAATATCTCCGGGAAAAATTCTTGCTTCTATAGAGGGGAGAGGCATTGTTCTTTCTCCGCGTTGTATGCTTGCCACGCTCACTCCATAATCGCTCCTCAGTCCGGAATCTTTAAGCTTGTCTCCTACAAACGGACAATAGGCTCCGACTTCAATATATGCCAGATGCAGATCATCAACCAGTTTATTATTGATTCCGGTCCTTGTGTTTTCCCTGATATTAAGATTATCCATAAACCGTCGCTCTATAATGTTATATCTGGCTCTGATTTCATTAGATGCAAATCCAATTATTGCCGCGAGACAAATAATGCCGGCAATCCATGCAACCGTTGCATTATAGGCCATGGTGAGAAGATAAACTATGAACAGAAGCGCCACAATATATCTGATTATTCTCAAAGCCACCAAAGGGACATCATAGAAACTTGCCGAAGCATGAAGTTTCATCCTTTCATCCGGTTTAATGGAACTGAACGATAAGGCAAAAAGAAATGGCAGCATGGCTGCGAGCGTGATTGCCGTGGCACAGAATCTGCCCCAGTCGCGAAGATATTCTTCAAGTAGCGGAAATAAAAACTGACGGCTCACCAGAATAATGGCTATCAAGACCACAGAATAGATAATCATCCGGCCGAGATACCGGCTTAAAATGTCTTTCCACAATCGTTTTGTACTGTTGCTGTCGACCACTTGTTTTGAATATCTGTCAATCAGAAAACCAAGTCGGTCAGGAAGATGAGATTCCACAAATTTATATGCAGGTTGAGAAAGTTTCACAAAATATGGGGTGGTGAATATTGTAATGACAGAGACAGCCACTATTATCGGGTATAAAGATTGTTCAAGAACTCCCAGACTCATACCTAAAGCAGCAATAATGAAAGAGAATTCTCCTACTTGAGTCAATGTGAACCCACTCTCTATAGCAACCCTAAGGGTCTGACCGGTTGCCAACATTCCCAAAGAGCCGAAGAATATCATTCCACATATCACTACAGCCGCGAGAATCAAAATTTCCCACCAATAGTTTACAAGCACGGAGGGATCAACCATCATTCCCACAGAGATAAAGAACACAGCTCCGAAAAGATCTTTCACGGGTTTTACCACCTTCTCCATCCTTTCTGCAAATATGGTACCCGCAAGAATTGAACCCATTACGAAAGCTCCGAGCTCCAGTGAAAATCCGCATATCACAGAAAATATGGCCATTGAGAAACATAGTCCCATCGCCACAACGAGCATGGTTTCATCGTTGAGGAAATTTTTAACATGGGTGAGAAATGTCGGCAAGACATAAACACCCACAAGAAACCATATTATGAGGAAGAATAAAAGCTTACCGATCGAGAAGAGAAGATCCATTCCCTCTACATTTCCCATGGCAAGAGATGAAAGAAGAACGAGCATCAAGACTGCAAAAAGGTCTTCGATAATAAGAACCGCCAATACAAGGGATGCAAATTTCTTCTGACGCATACCGAGATCCGTTAGGGTCTTAAGAATGATGGTTGTGCTTGACATCGAGATCATTCCTCCAAGGAAAATACAGTTAATGGAATCAAGATCAAGAATCTTTCCCACGCCAAAGCCGGCAAAAGTCATCCCTGTGATAATAATCAGTGCGGTAATGATGGCGGAAGAACCTGAATTCATCAGTTTCCTGAAACTGAATTCAAGTCCTAAAGTAAACATCAGGACCACAATTCCCAGGTCAGCCCAGAATTCTATATTGTCAAGGTTTGAAATGGATGGTAGATATGTAAATTTAGGACCTGCAAGAAAACCGGCCAGGATATAACCCAACACCACCGGCTGTTTTAATTTCTTGAAAAGCAAAGTAACCACGGCTCCTAATAAAAGTATCCATGCCAGATCTGCTATCAGACCGTTGTTAACCTCCTCTTTATTTGAAATTTCCGGTTCTGTTCCGTTTATCTCGGTATATGTGTCGTTTACTATCTCCGAAACGTTCTCATCGGAAACAGCAACTTGCTGCGTCTGATAATAATCTCCTAAATTTATCATAATTAGTTTTCGTTCAGTGGGTCTCCTTCCAATGCTTCTATCTCCGGTCTTGCATATCGGTTGACGATATAAATATTATAATATGACAGAAGCAAGGTTGTTAAAGGCAATGCAATTATTAATCCCATGAAACCTAACAGTGATCCCCACACGGATAATGACAGTAAGATAATAGCCGGATTAAGACCCATGGCCTTACCCATTATCTTAGGGGTGAGGAAGAGATCCTGGATACATTGCACAATCACATAGACGGCCATACTCTCCCAAAATATCACCCAGAAATCCACCCCTGTAGAAGCCGTGGAGACAAGACAAAGTAATGCTGTGATAGGCAAAGAAATCAGTTGAAGATATGGCACCATATTCAGAATCCCTATGAAAAGACCGAAAACAACTCCCATCGGCAGTCCGATTATAGCAAAACCTATGGCAAACAATACCCCGACAATAAAGGCAATGAAGAACTGACCGCGGAAATATCGATTCATTGCATGTTCAATATCTCTTCCGATATGGAAAACCTTGTCACGATGATGAAATGGAACCAGTTGTTTGAAACTCAACATGATCCTTTCATAATCCAGCATAATGAATATCACATATAGAATTACTATGAGCCAGCTGAAAAGGCCGATTACGAAAGCAAGTCCCGAGCTGAGAAAATTCCATGAGGATGTCAACGCAGTTTTTATAATGGTTTTCCATTCCTCCGGAGTCAGGAATCTGGAGATTGAGTCAATGTCAAGATTATCTTTGACGAAATCATGAACGGGTCCTGAGATATATGGCACATCAATTTGGGCTGAGGCATAGTTCTTTAACATTACTGCCATCTGCGAAGCCTCGTCTACAAGATAAGGAAAGAACAGGATGCAGAATACACAAATAACCAGACAGGCCTCAAGAAGAGTCAGAACCACAGGCAGGAACCTTGATTTGATATGAAGGAGACGCATGTTCCATTTCACTGCCGGTTCAAGCATATAGGATATAAGACAGGCCACAAAAAAGGGTAACAGCACGCCTTTAAGGGCATCAAGGAGATAAAGTGAGGCTATGATGCCCACTATTGTGAACACAATTCTCACTACTCTGTCGAACGTGTATGGTTCTCTCTGAAAGTATTGTTCTTTTCCCATGATCTTGTGTTTCACAATTATTATCTATTTCGCGTATTATTGAAAAAGATAAATGTTTCGGCTTATTTTCCCGGTTCTTTTATTCTTTTGCAAAATTAGTCACTATTCATCATTTCACAAAGAGGCCTTTTTGGCTCGTCTTAAAAAGTTTTTGTAAATTTGCCATTATTTCAAAAAGTTCTTAAAAGTGATTTCAAAAAGAATTTTAGTTCTATTCCTATCCTGTTGGCTTTACTGTTTGCAGGCCTTTCCTTCTACACCTGAAGAGGCTGTTTCCGATTTTGTAAGACTGAGTGGGGTCCCTGCCAATTCAATGGCTGTAAAAATCATAGATCTGGCCGATGGGAATGTTGTGGCCTCCCATAATTCACAGACACCGCTGGTGCCGGCTTCAATCATGAAATCGGTCACAACAGCATCTCTTCTCGGAGAAGTGGGACCCGACTGGAGATATCATACCAGGGTTTTTATCGACGGACCAAATGATCTGGGTTATTTGCGGGGAAATCTAATAGTGGTAGGAGGATGTGATCCCTCTCTTAACTCTGAAAATGAACCTTATTCTTCAGATCTTATCGAGGAGATTCAGCAGTCATTGGCATCTTTGCTAATTAATCGCATAGAAGGAACCGTGATTATTGATGAATCAGAATTCAGCGGTAATTCCCGGCCCTCATCCTGGGCTCGAGGAGATCATAAAAAATATTATGGCACCGGTAGTCATGCCTTTAATTTTGCTGATAATACCAATGGAGATTTTGCTGTGGAAAATCCTTCAGAAGGTTTCATCAACGCTTTAAAATCCAAATTAAAAGAAAAAGATATCGAGATTGAGGGAAAGGAGATGACTGAAGGTCAACGAATACAGATTCTTGATCATGTGTCGGAACCCCTTGACGAAATAATGCGTTCATGCATGATGAGAAGCGATAATCTTTTTGCAGAATCAATGTTGCGGACATATGGTAAGTTAAAAGGCACAAACGGTTCTTGTGAAGATGCCGCCGAAAAAGAATTTGCTTTCTGGAAGGAAAAGGGACTCCCCATGGATGGAATAGTGATTGTTGACGGTTCCGGGCTTTCCAGAACAAACAGAATGACTGCCGACTTTATGGGCGATCTCTTGCTTAAAATGAGCGACAACCCGGATTATGCATCTTTTTTTCCGTTAGCCGGACAGGAGGGGACCTTAAGAAAATTTCTCGTAGACACTCCTTTAGACAGTTATATCGCAATGAAAACGGGCAGCATGAATGGTATTCAATGTTATGCCGGTTATAAACTTGATGATGATTATGTGCCGACTCATGTCATTGTCATTATAATGAATGATATCCCCAAAAATAGAGACAAAGTGAAGAAAGCTGCCGAAAAAATGTTGTTGTCTGTTTTCAATTCTTAAGATTTTAATGACCTTATAATATGGAACCCTTAAGAGAATTGCTTGATAAAATATATGAATTGGAAGGTTTGGTGACTTTAGCTATAAAAAGGGAAGAAGGTCAGAACGATCTTTTACGGCTTATAAAGAGGAAAGGAAAGGAGATAGGGAATATGACATCTTCTCTTTCACAAAATGATTATCTTTTAGATTCTGATTCCGATAATGGGAATATGAGGGAACCGGAGGAATATAATATGGAAAATGAAAATGATGTCAATGAAAATTTTCCCCTGTCTGATATTTTAAGTCATGATGATAACAAGTCGGAAATCATTTCTTCCGATAATTATATCTTGGGAGAATATAATCTTGATGAAAAGAACCGGGAAACCGGGCAGGAAGATTCTTCTGAAAACACAAGAGGAAAACTTGTTTTCTCGATTAATGAAAGATATCGTTTCAAAAAGGATCTTTTTGACAATTCAGATATAGCTTTTAATAATTCTTTGGCTCTCGTGGCATCTATGGAAAATTATGAAGAGGCGGAAGATTATTTCCTGAACGAGATCGGAATGAACAATACCGACAAATCGGTAATGGAATTTCTTGATATTATTAGAAAATATTTCAGATGAATACCGGCACTCTCTATATTGTTCCTACTCCGGTAGGAAATCTTGAAGACATGACTTTACGTGCAGTCAGGATCCTAAAGGAAGTAGATCTAATTCTGGCGGAAGATACAAGGAATTCGGGTGTTTTGCTTAAACATTATGAAATATCCACACCCATGAGGAGCCATCATAAATTTAACGAGCATGAAACGGCCCCTTCAATAGCCAAAAGAATCAAGGAAGGTGAAAACATTGCTCTGATTACAGATGCAGGTACTCCCGGAATTTCAGATCCGGGTTTTCTTCTTGCCCGTGAATGTCACCGCCTGGGTGTGAAGGTGGTTTGTTTGCCCGGTCCCACTGCATTCGTTCCTGCCTTGGTTGCTTCAGGTTTACCGTGCGACAGATTCGTCTTCGAAGGATTCCTGCCGCCCAAAAAGGGAAGGGCTACAAGACTTACAGAACTTTCCGCTGACCCCAGAACAATAATTATTTATGAATCTCCGAAAAAATTGATAAGGACTTTGAAAGATCTTGTGTCTTTCTTCGGAGAGGAAAGACCGGCTGCCGTTTGCCGCGAAATCTCCAAAATTCATGAATCTATTAACCTTTCCACTTTAGGACTTCTCTATGAATATTATTCAGCGAACCAACCCAAAGGAGAAATTGTTATTATAATTGAAGGTAAAGAGTCTGAAAAGGTTCGGAAAAATAAAGAATATCAATTATTTGACAAAATTTAAAACTCAATGAAAAAATCTACTTTTATCTTAGGAGCATCACTGTTCCTTCTTGCCTCCTGTTCAGGCAATACAAAAGAAAAATTAGAACAGGATTCTATTAAAATTGCTCAGTTAACTGCCGACTACAATGAAGCAGCTACTTTCAACGATTCTCTTATGCTTTTGATGGCAGATATTTATAACGGACTCGATTCGATAAATATGCAGGAGGGTTTGCTCTATAACATGCACAACGGAGAGAATCAGGATCGTAGGGCAGAGGTGCGGCGTAATCTTTCTGCAATTAAGAGCCGACTTGCTTCAAATCGTCAGCTGCTTGCTCAGATTGAAAAGAAGATGAATGAATCGGGCCGGCAAAATTCAATTCTTACAAAAACTATCGACCAGATGAAAGAACGTCTTGAGCAGCAAGACAACAAGATAGTCTTCCTTGAAAGTCAGCTTGCCCTTGCAAATGATTCTATTTCCTCTTTAAACCGTCAATTGGCTGATACCCGGGAACAAGTAGAGATTCAGACAGAATCACGTGACGCTGCCTGGAATGCTTACAACAAAGCCGAGGATGAACTCAATACTGTTTATTATGCTATCGGCACTAATAAAGAACTTAAGAAAAACGGTCTTCTGGAGAAAAAATTCCTCGGTCAGACAAAAGTGCTAAAAGGCGATTTCAATGAATCTTATTTCACCAAAGCTGACAAGAGGACTTTGAATTCTATTTCAACAGGAGCTAAGAAAATAAAAATTTGGACCAATATGCCGGCCGGTTCATATGAAGAAGTGGAAAATCCGGATAAGACAGTGACTTTAAACATCACAAATCCCACTGCTTTCTGGAGTCTTACTCCATTCCTGATTATTCAGGTTGATTAAAAAGATATAGAACGGTTGGTTCACTTTCGAGCCATTGTTATACCCCGGCAAAAGGGAGCGTTAGCCACCTTGCCGGGGTTAATAATTTCAATATAAAAACGAGGGTGTGGCAAATCACTTTGACACACCCCCTCTCGACTTCGGGTGCGACTTAAAGACAGACGCCGCACCCTTCTTTAACCACTTTGAAAAATTTACTTTATTTTACTATTACTTTTGCAACTTTCTTGCCGGCATTCACGATATAGATGCCCTTATCCACGCGGATGTTGGTCTCATCGCCTGTGGCTCTTGTCTGTGCCACTGTTCTGCCGTCGGCTGCAGTCACCGTCACGATTTCGTTGCCGAAACCTTGCAATGTGATCACTCCGTTTCCGCCGATAATCTTGCCGGCGTTGCCGTTTACAGACTCAACCGAAGCGGAAGATGTTCCGTCGACGCTGATCCGGTTCATCCAGAACTGCTGGCTTGTGGAGCTGTATTCCGGCACGATCATAATCTTCACTGCCGGCAGGTCGAGGCACTCGGCCGGAAGTGGGAACGAAAGGTCGGTGAATTCGGGCGCTGAACCTTCTTCGGGGGTGAAGCTGCCGACAACGGTGTATTCATATGTTCCGTAGTGCTCGAAGAGAAGCTTGAACGGAGGACATGTGCTGGCTGTGCGCACGCTCATTGTGATTGTTGCGTCTTCCATACCTAAGGTTGAGAATACGGGCATACCGATCGCGCCGCTGGTGTTGCTGTTGCTTGGTGAACGTCCGAGGAGCGCGAGGCCACCGTCTGCGAGCTCACCCTTACCCCATGTTGCAGAACGGTTCACTCCGTCAAGCTGGCTGTAAGGTATCCACATTTCGGTTGAGTTGCCGTACATACTCAATGGGTTGTCGAAGTTGTCGACATATGGAAGGTCGTATGGCTTGCCCATGATTACGTCTACATATGTTACGTTATGACTTGTACCGGCCTCATTTGAAGACTGCACGGCCACGGAATACCATCCCTGCGGAGCGTCA
>JAFLTN010000063.1 GCA_022510445.1 Muribaculaceae bacterium
ATAAGCAGGCTGATCCACTCCAATATTCCAATTCTGGGTGTAAGGGTTCCAGACATTTAATACCGTTATATTATAATTTACACCATTATAACTATAAGAAATTGTCAAAGGAATTTGTTTTAAAACTCCTTGAGAATCATACCCTGTAGCCATAACATTCATGGTTCCTTGGTTCATCCAGTCAGCAGAAGGGGGATTCTCCAGCATACCGGGAGCTCCCCATCCGGGAGGTGGAGGCGGAGTCTGACTCTGAGGTAACGGCGAAACAGGAGGGGATTGGACGGGAGCCGGCCCTTCCGGAAAAGGAGCCTGTGCTTTTGCAAGTCCGGTCGAAGCAAATACGGTCGCTATAATCAATAGATCCTTTATTATCGTTTTTTTCTTCATAACTCTTTATTATTAATTCTGAATTTCATATAATAAAAACAAAAATGCCATTTAATAGTTCTTTTCAATGATATTCAATTTTTTTTGTAACTTTGCATTATACTCCCTAACAGAGTCTCATATTAGAAAAACTTTTATATTATATATCGAAAATGGCTAAACAAGAAGACCTTTTCAAGACAATAGTGGCACACGCCAAAGAATATGGATTTGTTTTCCAGTCAAGTGAAATTTATGATGGTTTATCCGCTGTTTATGACTACGGTCAGAATGGAGTTGAACTAAAAAATAATATCAAGAGATATTGGTGGGAATCCATGACAATGCTTCATGATAATATTGTTGGTATAGATTCCGCAATTTTCATGCATCCCACCATATGGAAAGCTTCCGGCCACGTTGATGCTTTCAATGATCCTTTGATTGATAATAAAGATTCTAAGAAACGTTATAGGGCCGATGTCCTGATTGAAGAGGAACTTGCAAAATTTGATGATAAAATAAATAAAGAAGTAGCGAAAGCGGCCAAAAGATTTGGTGACAGTTTTAATGAAGGCTTATTTATCGAAACTAATCCGAGAGTTCTTGAAATAGCTTCAAAGCGAGATCAGCTTCATGAGCGTTTCGCCAAGGCTATGAATGACAATGACCTGAATGAACTGCGACAGATAATTTTGGATTACGAGATAGTCGATCCGATCTCCGGTACAAAAAATTGGACAGACGTGCGCCAATTTAATCTTATGTTTAAGACAGAAATGGGTTCAACTGCAGATGGTGCGATGGATGTCTACCTAAGACCTGAAACAGCTCAAGGTATTTTCGTAAATTATCTGAATGTGCAAAAAACAGGAAGAATGCGGATACCGTTTGGAATAGCTCAGATAGGAAAGGCTTTTAGAAACGAAATTGTGGCACGTCAGTTTATCTTTCGAATGAGAGAATTTGAACAGATGGAAATGCAATTCTTTGTGCGTCCGGGACAAGAGCTTGAATGGTTTGACAAGTGGCGTCAGACAAGGATGAAATGGCATAAGGCTTTGGGTCTTGGAGATGACAAATATCGTTTCCATGACCATGATAAACTGGCTCATTATGCCAATGCAGCTACAGATATCGAGTTCTTAATGCCATTCGGATTTAAAGAAGTGGAAGGAATTCATTCCAGAACTAATTTTGACCTTTCGCAACACGAAAAATACTCAGGAAAGAAAATTCAATATTTCGATCCCGAACTCAATGAAAGTTATGTTCCTTATGTTATTGAAACATCCATCGGAGTTGACAGAATGTTCCTAAGCGTGTTCTGCAGCTGTTACGAAGAACAACAGTTAGAAGGAGGCGACAAGAGAGTAGTGCTCCACTTCCCGGCCCCGCTTGCTCCGGTTAAATGTGCTGTTCTTCCTTTAGTGAAGAAAGACGGACTTCCGGAAAAGGCTAAAGAAATTCAGGAAAAACTTCGATTCGATTTCACTTGTCAGATTGACGAAAAGGATTCAATAGGAAAACGCTACCGTAGACAGGACGCAATTGGAACTCCTTATTGCATTACAGTAGACCATCAGACACTTGAAGACAATACTGTGACATTGCGTCATAGGGATTCAATGCAACAGGAAAGGGTTGATGTGGATCAACTTGAAAAGATACTTTCCGAAAAGGTTAGCATAAACAGCTTGCTCCGGAAACTCGTATAATTTTTGAATTTTATTTAATTAAGATTCCAATTTTTAAGATAATGAAAAAATATTTTTCAAAACTTTGGCTTTTTGGAATAACATTGATCTCAATGCTTCCATTTACCTCCTGTAATTATAATAAGCTGGTAGAAAAGCAACAAAATGTTGAACAATCTTGGGCCCAGGTTGAAAATCAATATCAGCGAAGAGCTGACCTCATCCCGAATCTCGTGAACACGGTTAAAGGCTATTCAACTCATGAGAGTGAAACTTTTGAGAAAGTTACACTTGCAAGGGCAAAGGCTACATCAATCACAATTGATGCCGATAACCTAACGGAAGAGAATCTCGCCAAATTTCAAGCCGCACAGAATGAACTCTCCCAGGCATTAAAATCTTTACTCGCTGTCACAGAAGCCTATCCGGATCTAAAGGCAAATGAGAATTTTATGAATCTTCAGACACAACTTGAAGGCACTGAAAACCGTATAGCCACTGAAAGGATGAGATATACTGAAGCAGTAAGAGATTATAACACTGCTATAAAACAATTCCCGACGGTTATTTATGCAGGATGGTTCGGTTTTAATGCAAAACCTCAGTTCAAAGCAGATGAGGGTGCACAGAAAGCTCCTGAAGTTCAATTTTAATATGTCTTAAATTTTTTTTTGATGAAATTAAGATTATTGTTTTATTCTATTTTTGTCTTTATTCTTTTCACCACCTTCTCTTCATGCCTTGGAAATGACAGGAGTGAAGATTATTCCGATTGGCGCATACAGAATCAGGAATATCTTGATAAGGCTGAAATTGAAATGGAAAATGGAGAGTTGGTTTATGATAAGATAAGTCCTGTATGGGATAATAATGTCTATGTCTTGATGCATTGGCATAACGACAGGAAAGAAACTGAAGGAGAATTATTGCCTTTATCCAACTCAACAGTGAAAGTAAAATATACTTTAACTGATATTAAAGGAGATACTCTTGATTCGTCAGCTTCATTCAATTGTAAACCAAACGGACTAATCACTGGTTTCTGGACCGCTGTCACAAATATGCGTGTGAATGATACTGTGACTGCAGTAATCCCTTATAGCGCCGGTTATGGAGTTTATGGGTCGGGATCTGTCTTACCTTATTCAACTTTGATTTTTGGAATAAGACTGGATAGTATCATCTCTTATCAAAAACGTTAACCGAGTTTTTCTAATGTTTTTTTCTAAAGGGATTTCATTCTTAGGGATTTCAACGATTTTTCTGTCGGTATTCGTATCTTGTAGTCAGACAGAAAAAACAGAAGCTGTCACCGCTGAAATAACGGCGGCCCAGATGGAAGGAAGAAGGGCTGCAGGCAACATACTTGGACCGCAATGGAAAGACACAACTAAATTACAGACAGCTTTGATAGATGCAAAGATTCGACAGAGTCAATATCTTTTAGAAGGGAAAAATAGATGTGCCGAGGCTTATGATTCTGCATTTATTTCAACCATAAGAGCAGTTAATCCCTCGCTTGCAAAAAAATTAACAACCCACTCCAATGCCAAATAAAGCAAAATCATAAATAGCCGGGTCTTCCGGCTTTATTTTTTTTAATACATTTGTAAGTTCGAACACACTTTTACGGTCGTTTGCTTTCCGTGTTAACAATCCCAGCTCTCTGGCCACATTACCCACATGCACATCAAGCGGAATGAAAAGTTTACTTTTGGGAATTGATTTCCAAATGCCTATATCTACAATGCCATCATCTCTTACCAGCCAACGAAGTGCCATATTGATTCTTTTCAAAGCTGTCTGATCAAGGTTTAAAGGAAGACATCGGCTTTCTTCATTTCCATTATTTTCATCTTTTAGAACTTTATTCATGAGCTCAACAAGTTTCCAGGCGGGTGCATTTTCATCACCTATATTATGATGTGAAGAAAACGCATCAAGATTATCATAATCCGTATATATTTTTCTGAGACCTTTTAGAAAATGGATAAAATGGCGTCCGAAAAAAGTGCGATGAATATTAATTTCCGGGTCTATATCAAGATAGCCTTCCTGCATCACAAACAGATAAGGCTCATGATTCATTAGAGAAAGCATTTTCTCAATGTCATTGCAGATCATTGTTCTTTTACCCCAAGCCACCATTGAAGATAGTAAAGAAACAATCTCTATATCTTCCTGCTTATCAAATCTTCTTGGAAACTGAACCGGGTCTTTCTCGATGAATGAAGGACTGTTTATTCTTTCAGCTTCATGATTTAATAAATCCTGCAATTCTTTTGAAATCATATTTTCTTTTATTTTACCTGGGGAATTTCAAATCTTTTCTGTTATTATTCCTATATTGATAAATTATTGTTTCTTAATCACTGTACCCTTCGATTCACGGTTCATTCGGTCAAGAGTCGTTACAATAAATGTTGAACCCTCTGCAGAGGGTCCGTCTGCGGAATCCTCAACCAACACTGCGTTATATGGAGTGACAGCTATTATAGCTTCGGAATCTTCAATATTGATCTCTTCATCAGGGAAAAACTGATACACCACATATCTGACAGGATCTGTGGCTTTCTTCTCATTGCGTTCTTTTTCTTTATCCCAAGTTAAAAATAATCGGTTATTATCATTGATAACTTTAAGGTTCGTAACTTCAACCGGAATATCATTGATATTTCCATAAGCCGGAGGCAAAGCTATGGTTCTCTGATGTTTCATTGCCAAAGAATCAGCAACTCCGTTAAGATTGTCAGTCACCCAATAACCATGCCACCATATATTCCCTTTCACGTTGGGTAGTGACCGGGAAAGCCTGACTTTTGTGTCAAGTTCATTTGTATCCTGGTTTCCAGGATCAGCATTTGTCATTGTGCGTTGAACATCCTGGCCTATATAAATGTCTACACCATTTGCATTATCGCTCCACCATTTTGCAAGATGTCGGCTCGGAGCAGCTTTCATATCCAGAGTCCAATATAACTGAGGAGCCAGATAATCCACCCATTTATTTTCAGCCCATAATAAAACATCGGCATACAGGTCGTCATAATTCTGCAAACCATTACTGTTGCTGCCACGCGGATCACTGTTTTTATTACGCCAGATGCCAAAAGGACTCACTCCGAATCTCACCCATTCCTTCTCATTCTTAATGGTCTCATGAAGTTGTTTTATCAGAAGATCCACATTATGTCTCCTCCATGACTTACGTTCCATTCCGTTACCGAATTTTTTATAACTGGAATCGTCTGCTTCAAATTTTTTCCCATTGGCAGGATAAGGATAGAAGTAATCATCGATATGGATACCATCAACATCATATCGGCTGACAATATCTTTAACCACAGCACAGATGAAATCTCTGTTTTCTTGATAAGCCGGGTCAAAAAATATCTGACCGTTAAATTTTACAAATCTATGTGGTTCCTTATTATAAAGATGGTTTTGAGGAAGCACCTCTTTAGCGTTTGAAGTAACCCGATATGGATTGAGCCATGCATGAAATTCCATACCACGTTTATGTGCTTCTTCAATAGCATACAACATAGGATCCCAGTCTTCCGAAGGGGCTTTCCCTCTTTTCCCGGTGAGCCAGGAGCTCCAGGATTCGAGTTCAGATTTATAAAGGGCGTCGGCAGTGGGTCTCACCTGGAATATCACGGCATTGCAGCCTGCTTCCTGGAGAAGGCCTATCTGTTCTTCTATATATTGTTTTTGTTGAGATACAGATTTGTTCATCCATTGGGTCTGACCGATGACATGGAGCCAAGCTCCTCTGAATTCTCTTTTAGGAATAGCAGTCTCAGCAATTGAAATAATATAAAATAAAAAGGAGAGAAGAAATAGGAGGGTTCTTTTTTGCATTTCTTATTCTTCATTTATGCAAAAATAAAAAAATTGGCTTAAAAAGACAATAAACTCTCCAATTGAAGGGGAGGACCCGACTTAATATCAAAAATATTTATTAATGAATTACAATAAATTAGCTAATGGATAAGAAATAAAATGTGATTTTGAAATAAATTTTTTGTAAAAACTTTGGTTTTTAGAATTTATGGGTTTATTTTTGCAATGAAAAACGAGGTTTGAACCAGCATTAAGCTGAATTTCGGTTTACAACCTGCCAGCAAAAGAAGGTTCCAAAAAAAATAATAAGACTCTAACCAAAAATCTAAAAAAACATGAACATCTCTGAAATCATGGCCGGCTTAGAGGCCAAACATCCGGGAGAGAAAGAATATCTCCAGGCAGTAAAAGAGGTTCTTCTCTCAGTTGAAGAAGTATATAACCGCCATCCAGAATTTGAAAAAGCACGTATCATTGAAAGAATGGTAGAACCTGACCGTATCTTTACTTTCCGTGTTACATGGGTAGATGATAAAGGTGAAGTTCAGAATAACATCGGATATCGTGTGCAATTTAATAATGCCATTGGCCCTTACAAGGGAGGTATTCGTTTCCATGCTTCAGTAAACCTTTCAATCCTTAAATTCCTCGGATTTGAACAGACTTTCAAAAATGCTTTGACAACACTTCCTATGGGAGGTGCAAAAGGTGGTTCCGACTTCAGCCCGAGAGGCAAAAGCGATGCTGAAATCATGCGTTTCTGTCAGGCTTTCATTCTGGAACTCTGGAGAAATTTAGGTCCTGACCGTGACGTTCCAGCCGGTGATATAGGTGTGGGTGGACGCGAAGTTGGATACATGTATGGTATGTATAAAAAACTTGCACGTGAAAATACCGGTACATTCACAGGTAAAGGTTTAAGCTTTGGTGGATCACGTATTCGTCCGGAAGCTACTGGTTATGGTGCCCTTTATTTCGTTCAGGATGTACTGAAACAAATGGGTACTGACATCAAAGGTAAAACCGTTGCAATTTCCGGTTTCGGAAATGTTGCATGGGGTGCCGCTGAAAAGGCTACAGAATTAGGTGCAAAAGTTATCACTATTTCAGGTCCTGATGGTTATATTCTTGATCCTGCAGGCCTTGACAAGGAAAAAATTGCCTATATGCTTGAACTTCGTGCATCAGGTAATGACATAGTTGCTCCTTATGCTGATAAATTCCCCGGTTCCACTTTCTTCCCGGGCCGCAAACCATGGGAACAGAAAGTTGATATCGCATTACCGTGTGCCACACAGAATGAACTTAATGGAGAAGATGCCAAGATGCTTATTAACAACGGTGTAATGTTATGTGCCGAAGTAAGTAATATGGGATGTACTCCAGAAGCTATTGACGAATTCATCGCAAACCGCACTGTTTATTGTCCCGGAAAGGCTGTTAATGCCGGTGGAGTAGCTACATCAGGTCTTGAAATGACTCAGGATGCGGAACACTTGCAATGGAGTGCTGAGGAAGTTGACAATAAACTTCATGAAATTATGAGTTCTATTCATGATGCATGTGTGGAATATGGCAAACAACCGGATGGATACATCAACTATATGAAGGGAGCAAATATTGCCGGCTTCATGAAAGTTGCCGATGCCATGATGGGTCAAGGAATCATCTAATTGATATTCCACTATCTTTTATTATAAATAATTCAGAGGACGGTATAGGGGCATCCCCGGCCGTTCTCTTTTTTTGCAAAACAGAAAATTTATTTCTAAATTTGCAGACCTAAACAGAGATTTAGATAAACAGCCGCAATAGCTCAGTCGGTAGAGCATTTCATTCGTAACGAAAAGGTCCCGGGTTCGAGCCCCGGTCGCGGCTCAAAAATCTCCTTGATGTCAGAATTGAATCAAGGGGAATTTTTTATATTCTTAAGCTATTAATTGTTTCTCCGGCTTCGGGCATATAGGATCATATAAACCAAACCTAAAACCATTAGAACAACTCCGAAAATAACTTGCCATAACATTGAGGTTGGAATGTTAATCACTGAAAAAACAATAAGTGCTATTCCGGCTAAAAGTGCAAATATTCCGCACCATATTTCTAATTTATGTATCATAGTATTTTGTTTTTTATTATTTTAACAAATTAGGGTAAAAATTGTTTCTGAATATTCCCGCTTGTCTTAAAAAATACGTAAATTTGTGATAACCTATCAATTAAACATATTTCAATAAAAATTATTTTTACAATGAAAGGATTCGTGCTTTCGCTTGGCTTTATTTTGATCGGATTTAATCTTTTTGGATCAGATAAAAGAAAAGAGGCGATTGAAGTAAGGGGAATAATAGAAAAAGTTAATGATAACTGGCAGAAGAATAATCCTGCTGAAACTACACCATTCTGGCATGCCGCAGCTTATCATACCGGAAACATGGAAGCCTATAATCTGATTGGGAAACAAGAATGGCTGGATTATTCGGAAAAATGGGCAGAACATAATAAATGGAAAGGGGCAAAGAGTGATGATAAATCAAAATGGAAATATGATTATGGGGAGACAGATGAACATGTTCTTTTTGGAGACTGGCAGGTTTGTTTCCAGACATATGCAGATCTCTATAATATCCTTCCAGACGAAAAAAGAATAAGAAGAGCAAGGGAAGTAATGGAATATGAAATGACAACAGATAATAATGATTATTGGTGGTGGGCGGATGGACTTTATATGGTGATGCCGGTGATGACAAAACTTTACAAAATAACCGGCGATAAACGATATCTTAAAAAACTTTATGATTATCTGCAATATAGTGACAGTATTATGTATGATCCCGATGAAGGGCTATACTTCAGGGATGCCAAATATACATATCCTCAACATACTTCTTTAAATGGGAAAAAAGATTTTTGGGCAAGGGGAGACGGTTGGGTATTCGCCGGTTTTGCCAAAGTATTAAAAGATTTACCCAAAAATCATGATAAAAGAGAATTCTTTGAAAACAGATTCCGGAAGATGGCTGATGCCATAATAAAATATCAGCAACCAGAAGGCTACTGGAGCAGATCCATTATTGATGAAGAGCATGCTCCCGGTTATGAGACAAGCGGGACAGCCTTCTTTACTTATGGTTTGCTTTGGGGAATTAATAATGACTATCTAAGAGAAGAAAAATATAAGAAGGCAGCCCAAAATGGATGGCATTATCTGAAAACCAAGGCACTCCAAAAAGACGGTAATATAGGTTACGTTCAGCCGATAGGAGAAAAAGCAATTCCCGGACAAGTTGTTGATAAAAATTCAATTTCTGATTTCGGAACGGGAGCTTTCTTATTAGCTGCTTCTGAATATGTCAGATTTCTCGAAAAGGATTTTAATCCCGACAGAGAATACTGGAGCCAACTTGCCTTTGATATGGCATATCCTGTTTTAAGCAATATGGCAGAAGGCAAATTACAAGAAAAGATGATATTGGAAGTCAGCCCTGTTTGGGACGGTCGAAATAAAAAGGTGGCATATATGGAAGCTTTCGGTCGGCTTATGGCAGGAATAGCTCCATGGCTTTCTTTGGATGATGATGGTTCTCAGGAAGCCGGGAAAAGAAAAATTTTATTAGACCTTGCACTCAAATCTTATGCAAATGCGGTTGATCCATCAAACCCTGATTATCTTTTATGGGAAGGTGAGGGTCAGACTCTTGTAGATGCAGCATATATTGCTGAAAGCTTTCTGAGAGGCTATGACGCATTATGGCTGCAGCTCGATGAGATTACCAAACAAAGATATATCAATGAATTCACAAAACTTAGAAAAATAGACCCGCCTTACACAAACTGGCTTCTTTTTTCATCTATAATAGAAAGTTTTCTTGCAAAGGCTGGAGCTCATTTTGATGAATATCGTGTTAACTCAGCGATAAGAAAGACCGACGAGTGGTATACCGGTGACGGATGGTATGCCGACGGACCTGACTTCGCTTTCGATTATTACAGTAGTTATGTATTTCATCCGATGTATCTTGAAACATTGAGTGCAATGATAGATTCAGGGAAATATAGCAGGCTGGATTATTTAAAATATCATGACAAGGCATTAAAGAGAGCTCAGAAATATTCCATAGTGCTGGAAAGGCTTGTTTCACCTGAAGGAACTTTTCCTGTTTTTGGAAGGTCAATACCTTACAGGATGGCTGCACTTCAACCTCTGGCCCTTCTTGCATGGTATGATGATCTTCCCGCCGGATTAACACCGGCACAAGTAAGAAATGCCCTCACTTCAGTGATGCATTCTATGTTCGACGGGAAAGAAAATTTTAATGAAGGAGGGTTTCTGACAATCGGCTTTGTCGGAAGGCAGCCCAATATAGCCGATTGGTATACTAATAATGGGAGCCTTTATATGACTTCTCTTTCTTTATTACCTTTAGGACTGCCCCCGGTACATCCTTTTTGGAGTGATGCACAGAAACCAACGACAAATCAAAAGGCATGGAGCGGAAATCCTTTCCCAAAAGATCACAGATGGGAAGATATGCCGCCGCTTAGAGACAGATTTTGATTTTTAATACCCATCTTATGGTTTCTCTCAGAATAAACATATTATTTGCTTTATGCCTCCTTTTATCAATTAAAAATGTAGAAGCGTCAGAAAATGCAGATAATAAACCATTCCCATTCAACGTAAGCCTCATAGAGGTGGGAGAGGGGTATAATTTAACTTCAGTTAATACTGCAGTTTTCAGAGGTTCTTCGCTTGTTTCTAATCATGATGAACAATTTATCGCTTACTATGATAAAGAGGGATATGTCACAGTGGGGAAAAGAAAAATCGGATCATCGGTATGGAATATAAAGAAATTAACTTATAAAGGAAATATTGAAGATGCTCATAATATCATAAGTATTGGAATTGATGGTGAAGGATTTCTTCATCTTGCCTTTGACCATCATGGAAACGCTCTAAAATACTGTCGGTCCATTGAACCCGGATCTCTTGATTTTGGTGAACTGGAAAAAATGACATATAGGGATGAGGATGATGTAACTTATCCCGAATTTTATTCATTACCTAACGGTGATATGATATTCGCTTACCGCAGCGGTTCGTCGGGAAGAGGAAATCTGATTCTTAACCGTTACGATATATCTAAAAAGAAATGGGAAAGAATCCGGGATCTTCTTATTGACGGAGAAGACCAGAGGAATGCTTATTGGCAGATGTTTATAGATAAGAAAGGAGTTATTCATATTTCATGGGTATGGCGGGAAACATGGATGGTGGAAACCAATCATGATCTGTGTTATGCACGGTCGAGAGATGGAGGAAAGAACTGGGAGAAAAGTAATGGGTCTTTATACAATCTTCCTATCACATTAGATAGTTCAGAAATAATTTGGGAAATACCCCAGAATTCAGAATTAATCAATCAGACCGGGATGACTGCAGATAAGAACGGTAATCCTTATATTGCCACTTATTGGCGCGATACCGAAGCAAAGGTCCCTCAATACAGGTTGGTATGGAATGACGGAGAAAAATGGGAGTCATGCCAGATAGGGAATCGTAAAGAACCCTTTTCACTGTCGGGAGGAGGAACAAAGATGATTCCCATTTCACGCCCAAGGATTGTATGTGACGGGAAAAAAGCTCTTTATTTATTCCGTGATGAGGAAAGAGGTTCGGTTGTTTCAGTAGCTTACACTCCGCATATAGGTGCTGAAAAGTGGGAAATTTTCGATCTGACAGATTTCTCTGTTGATGCCTGGGAACCAACTATTGACCAAAATCTATGGAATCGAGAAGGGTTATTAAATGTATTTGTGCAGTCTACTCATCAGGGAGACGGAGAAAAGGTGGCAAAAACCGAAAACAATTCTTCTATGATCTATATTCTTCAAATTGATTTTGACAAAAAGAAGTGACGGCTTAATTTTTTCAGTAATTTTGCAATATTGCAATCCTTAAGGGATGCTTATCATGAATCAAATAATCAAATCAAAAAATGAAAAAGGAATTAAACAGTAAGAAGGCTCCCGGTGCTATCGGACCCTATAGCCAGGCTGTAATGGCAGGTAATCTTATTTTTGTTTCGGGACAGTTGCCGATTAATGCAGAAACGGGAGAGATGCCACGGGATATTAAAGAACAGACCCGTCAGAGCATAGAAAACATAAAGGCAATTTTAGAAGAAGCGGGTGCTACTCTTGAAAATGTTCTTAAGAGTACGGTATATCTTTCCGACATGAGCCTTTTCGGAGAAATGAACGAGGTTTATGCAGAGCATTTCAAAGCAGTTTATCCCGCGCGGGCAGCTTTTGCAGTAAAAGAATTGCCTAAGAAGGCTTTGGTTGAAATTGAAGTGATTGCTTATAAGGAATAATTAAAAAGTGGTCAGTTATCTTCAGATAGAGAAACTTACTAAATCATTCGGGGACAGAATTCTTTTCTCGGATGTTACTTTTGGTATTTATCAAGGAGATAAAATCGGCATTGTTGCCTTTAATGGATCCGGTAAGACTACTTTTTTAAATATAATTTTCGGTGATGAAGATTATGACGAAGGTAATTTAGTTAAGAGGAACAATCTTAAAATAGGTTATCTTCGTCAGTTACCGGAAATTGATCCGGCATTAACACCATTAGAATATATTGCCCAGGAAAATCAGGACGAAGAGGATTTCTCAAACATAGACAAGGGGAAAAAACTGTTGACTCAATTCCGAATATCAGACTTAAGTCAGAAAATAGGTGAGATGTCTGGAGGACAGATAAAAAGAGTGGCGTTAGCCAAAGTTCTTGCATCTGATCCTGAATTGATAATTCTTGACGAACCTACCAACCATCTCGACATAGAAATGGTGGAATGGCTCGAAGATTATCTTTCAAAACAGAATGTGACTTTATTAATGGTTACCCATGACCGCTATTTTCTGGATAAAGTATGTAATAAAATTTTGGAAATTGATCGCCAGAATTTCTATTTCTATGAAGGTAATTATGACTATTATCTTGAAAAAAGACAGGAACGTTATGATTCTTTAAATTCGGAACTTCTTAAAGTTAAGAATTTGCTCAGAACGGAACTGGAATGGATGAGAAGACAACCACAGGCTCGTGGTTCAAAAGCAAAATACAGGATAGACAATTTCTATGAATTAGAATCTAAGAGCCGGATAAATCTTAGAACGAATGAATTAAAGCTCGGAGCTTCAAATACTTATATAGGTTCAAAGATATTTGAGGCAAAAAATGTCAGTAAATCTTTCGGTGATTTATTAATTCTTAGGGATTGGAATTACACATTTGCCCGTCATGAAAAAGTTGGTATCGTAGGAGAGAACGGTGTGGGCAAGAGCACGTTTATTAAATTACTTTTAGGTGAAATAAGACCTGATAAAGGTTATTTTGATATAGGCTCAACTATTAAATGGGGTTATTACAGTCAGGAGGGAATGACCTCTTTCGATGATAAAAAGAAAGTGATTGATGCTGTGAGGGAGATTGCTGAAGAAGTGAGAATTGATGATCAAACAAGACTGACAGCATCTCAATTTTTAACAAGGTTTCTTTTTAATCCGGAAAGCCAGCAAAAATATATTTATAAATTGAGTGGCGGAGAAAGAAGGCGACTTTATCTTGCCACTGTATTGATGAAAAATCCTAATTTTCTTATATTGGACGAGCCCACAAACGATCTGGATATAATAACATTGTCGATATTGGAAGATTATCTCGTTAATTTTAAAGGTTGTGTTATTGTAGTCAGTCATGATCGCTTCTTTCTTGATCGGATTTGTGATCATTTGTTTGTGTTTGAAGGAAATGGAGTGATAAAAGATTTTCCAGGCAACTATTCCCAATATAGGGATTATCGTAAAGTTAGAGAATCGGAGAGGAAGAAAGCAGAGGCAGAGAATAAAAATAAAGGGAAAGAAATAGATTCTCCCCGCAATGAAAGGAAAAGGAAGAATGGACTTTCTTATAAGGAGAAGAAAGAGATGGAAGAACTGAATTTCCAGCTTGATTCTTTAACTAAAGAGAGACTTGGATGTGAAGAGATAATGAATTCCGGCATTTCGGACCATAATAAATTAATGGAAACCGGAAAAAGGATACAGGAAATTTTGGAAGAAACTGATTTAATTGAATTACGTCTTCTGGAACTGATGGAAAAAGAGGAGCTATGAAAAAATTATTATCATTATTATTAATCTTATTAACCTCTCTGAATATGTTACCACAAATTAAATTGGAGGTGACAAAAGAGGAACAAAATCAGATGCTTAACGAAGCTGATGATTGGATCGATGAAATGCCTGAAAGTCGCCAAGATCATATGAGTGATGCAATTGTTCATGCAATGAGAGGATTTAATTCCGAGATTCATAATTACAGAGGGGAT
>JAFLTN010000064.1 GCA_022510445.1 Muribaculaceae bacterium
TAATTTTGCATCCGGAATAAGGATTTAATCTAAAAGGATGTAAAATGAACAAGACAAACAGGATTGCTTACGGCGACAGAATTTATGCAAGAGTAATGAAGAATGGCAGAACTATTCTTGATTTTATGACAGAAAGCGTGTCGAACTTATCAGAACTGATAACCCAATTAAGGAATTTAATGACAGATTTCAGAGGTATGGTAATGATTCATATCAGGAATTACCATCAAGGCTGGGGCGCTCAAAGGTTGCTGATGGTCTGATGCTATCAGAAGTAAAGTTAAAAACAGGTATGAATTAAAAGAGGGTAATGTCAAGGATTTAAAAGATCCTTATTGTAATAATCCAGAATGGAATAAGCCATCTGAAGGGCCATACGGGCGTTGCTTTGGGGATTTATCTTAATGGCAGCCAGATAATCATTAATGGCTAAATCACGCCTGTTGAGAGCCCAATAGCGCATTCCGCGAAGTGTGAGGGCCTCTTCATTGCCCGGATTTAATTCTATCAGGATGTTAAGTTCGGAAACCGCAGCTTCCGGGGAGAGCTTGCGGATCTCTTCAAGGGTAAGGGGCTTTAATTTTTTATTTATATCGGAATTCATTTGAAATAACAGAAGAGATAAATTTTTTAGTCTTTTAGAGAAATTGTAAGGGATTCAACAGGGTGGCCGAGAAAAAGCGACGCCAGATGATCAAATTTTTCAGGATGTTCAGTGGTGAGATATTCAACCCCTGAATTTTTGGAACATACGGTTTCAATCTCCGGATGCCTCACGAGATAATCCGCAAGGCTTTCGGCTACTATAGGTCCCTGACAGATGATCTTGACATTAGCAGGTATATATTTCTGAATTACAGGCAAAAGAATAGGATAGTGGGTACATCCCAAGACAAGAGTGTCGATAAGAGGATCCTTATCAAATATAAAGTCAATCTCTTTTTTTACGAAATAATCAGCCCCGGGGGAAAGGATCTCATTATTTTCTACTATCGGAACCCACATGGGACAGGCATGTTCCGTAATAATAATTTCAGGAGCTAATTTCTGCAGCTCAAGATAATAGGAACGACTTGCAACTGTGCCCGGAGTTGCCAGCAGCCCGACATGTCGGGTTGAAGTGACAGAAGTGATCTTTTCAGCAGTGGGCCTTATCACTCCAAGCACCCTGGCTTCAGGATTAATTACGGGAAGATCCTTCTGCTGAATTGATCTCAGAGCTTTGGCAGACGCTGTGTTGCAGGCAAGAATAACCAGATGGCAATCTTTTTCAAACAGAGTCTTTACAGCCTGCAATGTGAATTCATATACTATTTCAAACGACCGTGAACCATAAGGAGCCCTGGCATTATCTCCCAGATAAAGATAATCATACTGAGGAAGGCGTTTTCTTATTTCCTTAAGAATAGTGAGTCCACCATAGCCCGAATCAAAAACACCGATCTTCATCTGTGATAAATTTTTAGAGGGTGTCGACTTGTGAGCAGACACCCTCCTTAATATTAACCTAAAAAATAAAGCCTAATCAATTCACTCCCAATTTAGCTTTAACCTCATTGGTGATGTCGACAACAGGATCTGCATAATACAATACAATCTGAGATATCTTGGCTTCGATGAGAGAGTAGCCGCCTTCCTGACCAACAGACTGGATCGCATTGTTTACTTTTGTATAAATGGGAGCCATAAGATCCTGCTGATAACGGGAAAGCTCCTGAGTTGCGCTCTGTTCGAACTGTTGGATTTTGAGCTGGTATTCCTGGAAATCCTTTACTTTGCGTTCGCGGATTGCAGGAAGTTCATCATCGCCCATTTTCTCGAGTTCGTCGTAGCGGCGTTTCATCTCTTCGTTTAATTTGGCATATTCATCCTCATATTTCTTAGAGGTGTCGGAAAGTTTCGTCTGAGCTTCAGCGTAGTCGGGAAGTTTCTGAACGATTTCATCCACATCAACAATACCTACCTTTAGAGTCTGGGCTGAGGCCATCATCGGAAAAGCGAGTGCTGCCACCAGCAAAAGTTTCTTTAACATTATGCTATGATTTAATTGTGAGATAATTCTTGACTAAATTCTTTATGGAACGCAAAATTACTTAATTATTTGGAATAACCCAACTTTGCGAGCACTTCGTTGCTCACGTCAATGCGTGGAGACGCGAAAACTATGCTTTGAGAAGAGGCTCTGTCGAAGATTGTCTGATAGCCTTTCTCTTCGGCCACGGCTTTCACCGCGTTATAGACATCTTCCTGGATCGGCTTCATGAGAGATTGTCTTTTCTTATAAAGTTCACCTTCCGGACCGAAATATTTATATCGGGTGTCGGTCACTTCCTTTTCCTTCTGCACAATTTCTTCCTCACGTTTTTTCTTTTGATCGTCAGTGAGAAAAACCATGTCGCTCTGATAGTTCTTATACATGGTCTCGGCTTCTTTGGAGAGTTCGTTGACCTCCTTTTCCCATCTCAGCGACACCTGGTTGAGCTGTTCATTTGCCATCTCATAGGCGGGAACATTCTTAAGAATATATTCCATATCAACAAGCGCGAATTTCTGAGCCGAAACACCCAGAGCTGCAAAAATTGCCAGCAATGATAATATGAGGATCTTTTTCATATTGATAGAATACTTTGGGTTCGTTATTAGATTTTATTAAATCTTATCTGAAAGCTAATAAGATTAATATTGATTAAAAAGTCTGACTTTATCTTATTGACTCTAAAACGTAATATTAGTTTAAAATAGTGCCATGGTCATATGTTAAATTAACATAAATGGAGAATTGCTATTTCAGACCGCGGTGCTATTTTAGAATTCCTGGCCGAGCACGAAGTGGAGCTGGCTGCCGCCTCGGGTGCCCCAGACTTTATCGAAACCATAGCCCCAGTCGATACCGAGGAAACCGAGCATTGAAAGATACAGTCTGACACCGACGCCGGCACTACGTTTAAGATTGAAAGGAGAGAATTCCTTGACAGAAGTCCAGCAATTTCCGGCTTCTACGAAAGCGAGGGCATAGATGGTGGTGGAGGGCTGAAGCATGAACGGGAAGTGGAGTTCCATTCCGAAACGTCCGTAGGCATATCCTTCATAACCCCATGGAGTAAACTGTCCGTTTTCATAACCGCGCATCGCAATGGTTTCTGTGGCATAGGTGTAGCTTCCCGACATACCGTCACCTCCGAAATAGAAGGTTTCAAAAGGAGTCTTGAAATATTTGTTCCATGATCCGAGAAGACCGAAATCAGCGCGAGTCATCAACACAAGTGTCCATTGTCCGTCGGGATCGGTGAGAGGGGTATAAGTCTTGCTTCTGAATTTAACTTTCCAGTATTCTATCCATTTATACATCTCTTTGGAGGCAGCTTCCCTTTGTTCAATGTCGGTGTTGTTTCTTGCCGACTGCTCGGAAAGAAGTTTCCAGTCTTTATGGCCGACAAACAGAGAGGCGGGAGGAGTCAGAGTTACGTCAAGATTGAACTGAGAACCACGTCTGGGATAAATCGGCTGGTCGATACTTGTTCTGGAAAGTGACAGACCTAAAAGCAATGAGTTGGAAACACCGTTATTCATATAATAAAGATATTCCCAGTTTTTAAGATAATACCATCTGTAGGAAAGAGAAGCCTGGAACTGGAAATAATCATCAGGCCAAGTGAGGCGGGTTCCGAATCCGAGGCTCACGCCGGCCATCTGAAGCACTTTATTCGGGTCGTAGGCATTCTGATAATAATAACTTGAATTGTTGTAACCATAGGATCCTCCGTAATAAAGAGAATTATAATAGCCGGAATTCATCCAGGTGCTGTTATAGAAACTGGAATTTATACCTGTTGACCTACTGTAGTCTACGCTAAACGACAGGGCATTGGGTCGTTTCCCTCCAAACCAGGGGTCGTAGAAAGATATCGAATAGCTTTGATAATATTTGGCATTGGTCTGTGCAGATATTGAGAAGGTCTGTCCGTCGCCGCGTGGAATGATACCACGGTAAGAGCCCGGATTAAACAGATTCTTAAGGGAGAAATTCGAGAAGGAGAGCGCCACCTGACCGGTAACACCTGTCTGACCCCATCCGAATGAGAGCTGCACCTTGTCGTTTGCCTTCGATTCAAGATTGAAAACGATATCGACTGTTCCGTCATTTTCATTCGGTTCCGGTCTCACGTCCATTGTCTCCGGGTTAAAATGACCCGTAGTGGCTATTTCCCTTGCAGAACGCATAAGGTCGCTCTTAGAGAAAAGATCTCCCGGACGAACCCGTAGCTCACGCCTGATCACCTTTTCAAACAATTGGTCGTTACCGTTTATGACAACCTTGTTTATCCTTGCCTGAGGCCCTTCCATCACTCTCATCTGCAAGGTGATGCTGTCACCCTTGATATTTTCTTCGATGGGCACGAGTTCAAAGAAAAGATAGCCGTTGTCGAGGTAATAATTGCTCACGGCGTCGTCGTCAAGACGAAGTCTTTTCTCAAGGAGAGGCTGATTATAGACGTCGCCCGGATAAATTCCCAGTATATTGCTAAGTAATTCTGTGGGATAAACTGTATTGCCTACCCAGTTGATGTCGCTGATATAATATTTCTTGCCCTCTTCAACTTCGAGGAAGACGTCGACAGTGTTGTCATCGTATCTCACCACACTGTCGCTGACAATGCGGGCATCACGATATCCTAATTCGTTATATTTTTCAATAATCCGGTTTTTATCGTCTTTATAATCAGAATCTACGAATTTTTTTTGCTTGAAAATGTTAAGAAGGTTGCCATTCTCATTTGTCTTTTTCATCGCGTTCTTAATCTTGCGGTCGGAGAGAACGTCATTTCCTTCAACATAAATTTTATGGACTTTAACCTTATTATTGCGGTTGATATTGACATCAAGAAATATCTGGTTTTCTTTTGAGATATCCGGCACCTGCTGAATATCCACCATGGCGTTTTTAAAACCCTTTGCGCTATAATAGTCTTTTATAATCTGCTTGGCACGGGCTACAATATTGGGAGTGATCTGCTGGCCGGGAACCATTGAAAGGCGTTCATTTATATCTTTTTTCTCGCTCCCCTTAGCACCGTTGAATCTTATTTCAGAAAGCCGTGGCTGCTGCTTTAGATTTATGACAAGCCATATTTTATCACCGGCAATTTTTTCAGCCGTAATTTTCACACTTGAATAAAGACCTTGCCGCCACAGACGTTTGGTTGCCATGGTGAGTATATCTCCGGGAACCTCCACGCGTTCCCCGATGGAAAGTCCGGAGTTGGCAATGATAATATAATCATCGACATGATTTATTCCTTCCACCTTTATTCCGGCTATTTCATAGACTTTCGGGATCGGGGAATAAATAATGTCGGGGTTATATATGGTGTCGACAGCCGACCTTGTATTCTGATCCTGGGCTATTGCCGGCAGGGAGATAAAGACGGCAATAAGAAGAGTCAATATCTTATAGAAAATTTTCATTCAGTTTAGTTGTTTTTTAAGTTCTGCACCTGATCACTTGTCTTGCCGAATCTACGTTCCCGATTCTGGAAGTCAAGAAGAGCATCGACATAATCTTCATCGGAAAAATCAGGCCATAGGGCCGGAGAGAAATACAATTCGCTATAGGCTATCTGCCACAACATATAGTTGGATATCCGATATTCACCGCCTGTTCTGATGAGGAGATCGGGATCGGGTATACCCGCAGTGGTGAGATTGTCAGATATGGTTTTTTCTGATATCTCGGCCGGATTTAGTTTACCCTGTGCTGCAAGTTGAGCGAGTCTGACGGCGGCATTTGTGATTTCCCAGCGTGAGGAATAGCTCAGGCACATATTCAGCTGCAGGCCGGTGCAATGAGCCGTGGCATTCCGTGCATAAAACAGTTTCTGACGTGGTTCCTCCGGAATTCTTTCTATGTCTCCGAGAAGATGAATCCTCACATTGTTTTCCAGAAGTTCCGGAAGCTCTCTTTCAATGGCCCAGCCTATAAGATACATTAAAGTGTCAACTTCCTCCTGAGGCCTGTTCCAGTTTTCAGTAGAAAATGCGTAAAGGGTAAGAAATTTTATTCCGAGGTCGGAAGAAAGTTTGGTTACGCGGTGCACTGTGGAGACGCCTTCAGCGTGACCGTCACTTCTGCCGAAACCACGTTGACGTGCCCAGCGTCCGTTACCGTCCATTATCATGGCAACATGAACCGGAATCCTGTTTTTATCAAGTTGAGATATTTTTTTCTCTAATTGAGTCATGATAGTCAATCTTTATAATTGCAGGTAGCGCATCTTTTACTGAATTCATAGCTCACTGTGAAGGTGAGGGTGGAATACCAGTCGGTGTTTTTCATAAAAGAACTTTCTATGCCCATAGGGTCGTCAAGAAGAGGTCCGTCAAGCCTGTCGGTAAATGTCTTTTTCATCAGGAATTCAAGACCGAGATTAAGCCTTTTAGAGGGTTTGAACTTGAATCCGAAGCCAAAAGGAATGCAGAATGCCACTCCTCCTTTCCCTTGAGTCGACCATGCGGTCATTGCGAGTCCGCCGGTTATATATGGAGTGAATTTCTTAAGATGTCGATAATATTCCCCTATGCCATAACTGAAAAAGTTAAATTCTGCCATTTCTCCTAATTCATAGAAAGTAGAAGTGAATTTATAAGTTTCATCATTCGGGAAAATATTTGTCATGTCAGCGGAATTTCCGGCAAGACCTCCTACATAGAAATCGGTCTTGAAGGCCCAGCGAGGATTTGCAATATAACGGAAAAGCACTTCAGCATCCCAGGAAGGGTGGCTATACAGGTTTGAAGTGTTGGCATCTCCCAGATATCCCGTCATGCCTATCCCTCCTCCAATATCAAACCGATAATCTTCCTGGGCCCTGATATTTCCGGCCCCGGCAAAAATAATTATCATAGTTAAAGATATTAAAAGAGTTCTCATTCTTTCCGGTAAAAACTTTTTAGATCAGAGGTGTGAATGAAAGTCGTGCGAGCACTCCTCTCCAAATGGAGTCTGAAAGAATTTCGTCTTCTCCGTAACCGCCGAAAATATAGAGATAAGGACATTTCCAGGTTATATCATACCCGTCTAAAGTATAAGAGGGTTTTAACCATGGCCCGGGATTTCTTGAAGAGAGGGAAGACCAGGCGTCAGAGAGATCTGCAGTCAAATCAGTATCGGCCACTATAAGATCCGCACCATAAAGAGTGGGGAAATCTTCCGGAAGTTGCATCAGGCTTGGGGCCATGTTCCATATGACTCCGTTATCCAGAGAATAATAGACAGTCCGGTTAAACTCGCCGTCACTTAGCTTGCCGCCGAACAGAAGCCATGCATCGAATTCACGGTATTGAAAAAGATTCGGGGTTTTCCGGTAAATTACATAATGGGCCAACATCGGGTCGGATAATTCGGGAAGTGAGGTTTCATTTATAGTTTCCCAAACATTCCCGTCGAAAGCCCAGACTGATGACAGAATCTCGCCGGATTCCGAGACACCGCCGGCACAAAAAGCCGCAGGCAAAGGATACCAGTCGGTTTCAATGACAGCAAGCGGGGAAAAACCTTTTACAGGGAAATTATCTTTCAGGGGAGTTTCGGGCAGACCTAAAGATTCCGGATAGGAAGTGGTTACAAGTGTGTTGCCATTATCTCTTATACCTAAAACACCCTCCATATATCCTCCGATAATATTCTCCCAATTTTGCGAAGTTGAATTCCATTCCTTCAGGTCTTCCGACTTGAAAAGTTCTCCATTTTCGGAAAGAATCCAGAATGTGTTTCCTGACAAACAGAAAGAGTCTATTTCAGGAGCAAACGGGAAAGAGATCTCTTCTTTGTCCCAAGCGCAGGCATTAAGATCGTCGGATTGTGAAACCGTGAAAGTGGCGTCGTGTTCTTCAATCAAAGAATAGACGTTGCTATTTTTAGAAACTGTTTTCTGCCTGACCGGATTGACGAGCCGGGAAGGAAGCGAGGAAACTCCGAGTTTATCCCACATTATCGAATCCGGAAGTTGGTTATGCACATTCACTTTTATAGTGTAGGTGAAAGATGTGTTTCCATCTGCAGCAGTGACTTCAAGTTTTACAGGATAGGTGAAGTCTATGCTGTCGGTAGAATTTGTGAGATAATTGATAGTTGTGTCGGTCAAGGTTTCGGATGACCGGACAATTAGATCCGCCTTTGTCATCGTGTTGGCAAAGGTTATGGTGGCCAGTAGCCTTGTTACATCAGTGCCTTTTGGAAGAGAGTCGGCATTGTAGATGACACCCTTATCAAGGTCGAGGGAGAAAAAGACGGAGTCAAGATTAGCCAACACCTTTGAATTGGCATTCAGATAGAATTCTTTTACAGCTACATTTGCTGATGTAACTACAATCTCATCGGATTCTTCCGTCTTGGAATTACAAGCCACACCGCCGACTATAAAAAAAGTTGCGATGGCAAAGAGGAAAATGGTCTTCCTTATTCTGTCAATTGTCATTTTAATCGCATGTCGCCGGAAATCATTGGATCATTCCGGAATGAAAAAATAATTCTGCAAAAGGATGTTCAATCTGCAAAATTAGCATTAATTATGGAAAATAGAGGCAACAAAAGGGTCGAAAATCGATTTATATTAAATTTTTATGGCTTTTTAACTTCTGAAAATTGAAATATTATTCTGCCGGCATTGCCATGATTCAATGAGTGAGAGTCCGGAGGGTAAATCCGGTGCTTCTAACCCGCAACCAAGAACGACAGGAGAAGTTTCTATCCTGATCTCATCATAGAGATTATCCTGAATGAACGATTTCAGCAAAGTAGGTCCCCCCTCAACCATCAGGGAAGTTACGCCTTTTGCTCTTAACTCCTCTACAAAGTCGCGGCAGTTTATATGGCCATCTATTATAATGTTTTGAGGAGAGTTACCTCCCCAAAACCTTACATTCAGCAATGGATTGTCGATTTCCCGGGTATTTTTGCCAACCGTAATCGCATCTATCTGAGCCCGTTCCCGATGCATCCATACAGTCGAAAGAGGATTCGAGAATTTTACCGGC
This sequence comes from Muribaculaceae bacterium, assembly GCA_022510445.1. GTDB lineage: Bacteria > Bacteroidota > Bacteroidia > Bacteroidales > Muribaculaceae > Lepagella. The sequence continues at coordinate 9,034 of JAFLTN010000064.1, forward strand.
CGGAGATTTCCGTTCTTCTCTTTCCGGGCCATATAACCGTCGGCACTTTGCGCCCATTTGAGAATTATCCAGGGTCTCGCCGATGTATGAGCCTTGAAAAACCTTCTGTTGAGCTCACGACATTCTTTCTCCAGGATTCCGCTTATAACATGAATGCCGGCATCCTCCAGCCTACGGACCCCATTCCCGGCCACAACAGGGTTAGGGTCAAGAGACCCTATGATAACTTCGGGAATTCCGGTCTTTATGATCAGATCCGCGCAAGGAGGCGTCTTCCCGTAATGGGAACAAGGTTCGAGGGTGACATAAATCTCTGATTCCTTTAAAAGGGGAATATCGTTTAATTTAACGGAACGGATTGCATTCACCTCGGCATGAGGACCTCCGAATTTTCTATGATATCCTTCCCCGATTATTCGACCGCCGGCCGTTATAACGGCACCGACCATCGGATTAGGAGAAACGTGCCCTTCGCCATATTTAGCAAGCTGAAGGGCACGCCACATAAATTTATAATCCATACTTAATGGGGACGGGGCTAATCCTCAAATCCACGCAGTCTCAAAAGAGCATGGGCATCAGGCTTATGGCCTCTGAATCGTTCGAAAAGAACCATAGGATCTTCAGTATCTCCGCTTTCAAGAATGATGGTTTTGAAAGAATTTGCGGTTTTCGGGTCAAAAATGCCGTTCTGCTCGAAAAGCTCAAAGGCATCGGCTTCAAGCACCTGACTCCACAGATATGTATAATAACCGGAAGCATAACCGTCATCACCGAAAATATGTTTGAAATAAGGTGAACGATAGCGGAAAGTTATCTCTTTGGGCATTCCGATTTTTTCAGCGACTGTTGCCTCAAATTCAGGCACATTTATATTGCTTCCGTCAGTTTGTCCCCATTCGAGATCAAGGAGGGCTGCTCCGGCAAGTTCTGTGGTAATGAATCCCTGATTGAACTTAGATGCGTTGTTGAGTTTGTTGATAAGATCATCGGGTATAGTCTCACCGGTTTTGTAATGTTTGGCATAAGTTTTAAGCAATTCGGGAGCAAACGCCCAATGCTCATTGATCTGGGAACACATTTCAACATAATCTCTGTCGACATTAGTTCCGGCGATTGACCGGTAGGGAGCTCGTGACAGTATTGATTGCAGTGCATGTCCGAATTCATGGAAAGTGGTCTCCACTTCATCTATTGTCAGAAGAGCGGGAGTGTCGCCTGCAGGTCTTGTAAAGTTTCCTACATTATAGACAATGGGTCTGCGGTTTCCGTCTTCATAAAGTCCGGCACTTTGCAACTGATCCATCCAGGCACCCTGACGTTTCGAGGCTCTCGGGAAATAATCTGTCATAAAAACAGCCACATGTTCGCCGGTTTTTGAATCCACCACGTCATAGACAGTGACTTCATCCATATATTTCGGAGCATCAGGCATTTCCACCATTTTAATGCCATAGAGCCTTTCTGCTGCCGTGAACAGACCGTTCAGGACGTTTTCGAGTGAAAAATATGGACGCACCTCGCTCTCATCAAGGTCATATTTCTGCTTTTTAACTTTCTCGGCATAGTAATAGTAATCCCATGGCTGCAATTTGAAATTGCCACCTTCGGCATCGATGATTGCCTGCATGTCAGCCACTTCTTCAGCACTGCGGTTAACGGCGGGTTCAAAAACCTGAAGGAGAAGGTTAGTGGCGGCTTCAGGTGTTCCGGCCATTACCCGGGAAGTCATCATCTGTGCAAAATTGTCAAATCCCATGATTTTTGCCTTTTCAGCTCTGAGGGCAACAATCTTTTCAATTATGGGATAATTGTTGTAGTCGCCGTAAGAAGCAAGAGTGGTATAACCTTTGTAAATTGCTTCACGCAGTCCTCTGTTTTTAGCGCTTTGAAGAACAGGAAGACGGCTCGGCGCATGAAGTGTGAACACCCAAAGGCCGTCGAGCCCACGGGCTTTGGCTTCTTCTGCTGCAGTGTTTACGGAAGACTCAGGCAGACCTTCGAGATCGTTTTCGTCATATACTGTCACAAAAAAAGAATTCGTGGCATTCAGGAGATTTTTATTATATTGAATGAATAGTTTGGAAAGTTCATCATTCACTCTGATAAGTTCTTTTTTCTTATCCTCGGGCAAAGCCGCTCCCTGTTCTGCAAATTCACGGTAGTATTTTTCCACTACTCGGATCTGTACCGGGGAAAGACCCATCTCATTACGACGGTCATAAACTGCCTTGATTTTATTAAACAGTTCTTCATTCAGATTAACCTGATTGGCCGCTTCATTCAGCAAAGGGATCGCTTCTTCCGCCATTTGAGCGAATTCATCGGTAGACATCGCACCGTCATAATGATAAAAAACAGATGCCACCCGATCCAGAATAGGGGAGAGGTTTTCAAGAGGGAGGATAGTATTGTCGAAATCGGGGACAGCACGATTAACGCAAATAGCCCAGATGTTCTGTTTTTGTTCCTCGATTCCTGCCTTGATAGCCGGGATGAAGTCGGAAGTCTTTATCTCATTGAACGGAGGGATCTGGTATTTCCCTGAATAAGGTTTCAAAAACGGATTGTTGGAATCATCTGCCATGGCAATTGATGTTGTAAAGAGGCACGATAAAAGTAGCCAGGTTAATTTTAAAAGATCTGTTTTTTTCATAAAGTTTAAATTTTATTCTTCTATGAAAATTATGAAGTGTCACCGCAAATTTAAGAAAAAATATTTTTATACTGACCTTATTTCCTAACAAAGAGAGTAGGAATAGGAGAAATTACCATGCGACCTCCTCATAAAAAAAATATTGTGTAGACTTCAATTCAGGAAGGAGAATTCACCGAGAAGAGGATAATGGTCGGAAGAGTTTATTTTTTCCACTTTAAGATTCAATGCCTCAATTGGCCCACGGTAGAGCATCTGATCTATATGAAAATAAAAGGCGTGAAGATTATAAGTAATTGCAGGCCCGAAATTTGTTTCAGCATAAGCATCACGCATATCATCTCCTCTGACAAGATTGTAGGTCCAGGAAACCGGCACATCATTAAAGTCTCCACAAACGATCAGAGGGATTTCAGGAGAAATATCGTCGATTACAGAACGAAGATATGAGGCATTCTCGGCCCGTCGGGGGAAAGCCTGGCTCAGTTTGCTCCTGATGGGTCCTTTGAATTCGTTAAGGCTTGTTTTTGCCATTTCAACGGATTTTATTTCAGTGACGACTTTCCTTTCTTCATTAGTGAGTGAATAAGAAAAAAGATGAACCATACCGACAATAAGAATCCTGTTTTCCGGGAAGGAAATCCTGAAAAAATCGAACCGGTATTGTTCATAATCATTCGGATGGGAAAAATCCATTCTTTCAACGGGATATTTTGAAAGTACCTTTATATCAGTTGTATTTAATCCGGCTCTATAGGGATAGGTTTTAAATAATTCCTCTTTAAGATCTTCGGGCACCCCTGTTAATTCTTCGTCGAAATTCTTCATTTCGGCCAGACCAATAATGTCTGCTTCTGAAGCGATCATAAATTCAATGGCTCGATTCCCTTCATATTCCGGTTTTCTGATATCGCGGGTGTGTAAGACATTCCATGACATTATCTTGAAGGTCTGGCTACCCTCCACGGCTTTTTTTGATGCGCTTAAAGGAAACGCTACGCTGAGAGGAGTGAGGCACAGAATAATTGTTCCAACCCCCATCGCGCTTAAAATTATCTTACGTTTGAAAATCCAGAAAACCGTTATCAGGATCGTAAGGATTGCAAAATATGGAAACGCAAGACAAAACAGGGCCGGGAAAGTAAAATAAGTAGGATTCATTTTACCTCCGAACGCAGCAAGCAAAGTGGCTAAGAAAATCAGAATTGACAGGATTCTCAGGGCCAGTAAGATAAATGGACTGATGATTTTAAAGATCATCATGACTATTTGGTAATGTGCTGTTATAAATATAAATTTTCATCAATAAAACGAATTACCGCGAAGAGTCCCTTTTTTACGCCAATAAAGCAAAATGATGATACCGAAAATCATACCTCCGAGATGGGCGAAATGAGCCACGGCATCATTTGAATTGAATCCTAAGAAGAATTCAATGAGTCCGTAACCAATCATCATATATTTTGCTTTAATAGGCACCGGTATGAAGAATAAATAAAGGGGCTGGTTGGGAAATACGAATGCGTAACCAAGAAGTAAGCCGTAAATCGCTCCTGATGCACCAATGGTTATGAAGCTGTCTTTGAATTGTGAAATTGCTACCGAGAAATCAGAATCGCCGTTATGGATTGCCGTTTCAACAATATCTTTCATGTTCTGATAACTCAGTCCGTTTAGTCTTGCGATGCCCGAGATATAATCGTGCATCCAGGTGGAAGCCCAGACAATCTCCTGAACAATACAAGCACCAATCCCGCAGACAAAATAAAACATGAAATATCGTTTCGAGCCCCATACTCTTTCCAATATGGATCCAAACATCCAGAGGGAGAACATATTAAACAGAAGATGCCAGGGATTGGAAGGTGCATGGACAAACATATATGTTATAATCTGCACGGGATTGAAATGATTGGCACCTACATAATGAAGACCAAGCACATTGATTAGAGTTGAACCAAAGCGTGGGAAAATTGCCTCAATAGCCCAAATCAAGACATTTATTATAATCAGGTTTTTGGTCACTATGGGCATATTAGCCATAAAACCGCTTAAACCGTTTCTGAACATAAAACCGAATTTAAGAATTAATTTTCAAAATTAACGAAAGAAAAGGGAAAATAAAAAAAGTGTCATATCACAGGGATTTCGGATTTAGATTTCGGGTTGAGATTTACGTTCCGAAAGGAGAGTGAAAGTTATTTAGAAAAAAAAGAAACTCCGTTTATTACGAAGTTTCAAAAGTAGCCGATCCGGGACTCGAACCTAAAACTAACTGATTGATTTTCAGTATATATTTTTCAATTTTAGATAGGAGTATCATAAATGGTTACAATAAAAGGTTTATTATCTGAAGACTTCAAATGTAAAGTTAATTAATTAGTTAGTTAATGTTTTTCATGAAAAATTAAGAATAATTTCTTTAAGAGAATTC
>JAFLTN010000065.1:0-6431 GCA_022510445.1 Muribaculaceae bacterium
AGGATTCCGGATTCTTTCCCAACACACTTCTTGAAGCCGTGGGGTCTCTGAACCAAGTTTCCATTTTTGAACCTAACCCAGGTGTTTCAGCCTGCCTGATAACTCGATAGTCCCTGACAGTTCCATTCACATCAAAGCCACATATAACCGTTATTTCACCTGCAAAACCATTCATTGATGAACCCTCTACGGCTCCTCCCACGAGTTTGCCGTCTTGCATGGCAGGATAGACAGTAAAAAGAGCCCCATCAATTTCAGTCTGCCATTTTTCTTTCTCGGGATCATTGTTGAAAGGTGGCGCCACATCAATAACAGCCTGCTGCTGTTGCTTCTTCATCTGAATGGCGATTGGCTCTTTTGTAATGGAATAAGCTCCACCAAGAAGCAGACCTGAGAGAACGCAGATTATCCCTAAGGACAATATCATATTAGGAAGGGTAGATTCTAACTTTTTCATCAGGCCAACTTCCTCCTTTCACGAGCTCCGAACATCATGGGGCGACAATAACGGTTGATCAATGGTACAAAACTGTTCATCAGAAGTATAGCGAAAGAGATGCCTTCCGGATAGGCGCTGAATCGCCTGATTATTATTGTGATGAAACCTATCATGAATCCGAAAATCAACTGACCGGTGTGAGTCATCGGAGACGTGACATAATCTGTTGCCATGAACACAGCCCCTAAGAGCAGCCCACCGGCTAAAATATCAAGAACAGGATTACCGCCGAACACCCATGAAAAGAGGGCAGCAGAAGCCAGAACTGAAACCGGGATGTGCCAGGAAATTGTTCTTGTGGCAAGCAAATAAATCAATCCGAGAAGTATGGCAAAACCACCTACTTCTCCTAATGATCCGTTCATATGACCGATCGCCATATCCAACAGGTCATAATTGCTGATGTCGGTTTTATCTGCGTTCAGGTAACTGAGAATCGTTGCACCGGTGTTTCCGTCGGAGGCTGAAGCAGCCATAGAAGCACCTGTATGTGGCTGATGATAAGGTGAATCGATTCCCGTTGGCCAGGTGGTCATTGCAGCCGGGAAAGAGAGCAGAAGAAAAACTCTGCCCACCAGTGCCGGATTCCAGATATTACATCCAAGACCACCGAAGCTCATTTTCCCGATTCCGATAGCCACAACAGCTCCTATAATCACCATCCACCATGGCAAAATGCTTGGCAAGTTAAATCCGAGAAGAATTCCAGTGATTAATGCAGAACCATTCATCAGGGTAAACTCTTCGTGAAAAAGAAATCTGGCAATCAGGAATTCAGTGAGAAGGCAAGCCCCTACACTGAGAAGAATCACCCATAGTGCTGGGAGCCCGAAAGTAATGACAGCAATTACCAGAGCGGGAATTAAAGCTATGACAACATTCCACATTCTCCTATTTACGGAGTCGCCGGAATGAATATGGGGTGAAAGGGAAATTGTAAGTTTCATCGATTTTTTCTCAATTCATTTTTACCGAGTCTGATCATATCTATTAAAGGTCGGGAAGAGGGGCAGGAGTAACTGCAACAGCCACATTCTATACAATTCATAACTCCATGCGATTTCATATCGTCCCAATAATTGTTTTCGGCCAATTGCATGAAAAGATAAGGTTCGAGTCCCATAGGACACGCATTTATGCAAGCCGAACACCTTATACATCTTTCAGTTTTCTTTCGTAAAGAATCTTTCAGTGGTAGGACCACAAGTCCCGAAAGACCTTTTGTGGCTCCGGAAGCAAGATTAGAAACGGCGCGTCCCATCATCGGTCCACCTGCGATTATCTTACCGGTGTTTTCAGGAATGCCTCCGGCGAATTCCAATAAGGAAGATAGGGGAGTGCCGTTCAGGACCCTGAAATTTCCCGGCCTGTCAAGGTTAAAGCCAGTGACAGTTATAATCCTTTCCACTAAGGGCAGCTGATTATAGACCGCATTATAGACAGAAAAGGCAGTGGCCACATTATCTACGACACATCCGATATCAATAGGAAGCATTCCTGCCGGTACAACTCTGCCGGTTAACGCCTGAATCAGCTGTTTCTCACTTCCTTGAGGATATTTCTTTTTTAATCTGACTACCGAAAAACAGGTTTTATCCTTAATTGCAAAAGAGATCGATTCAATGGCCTCCGGCTTGTTTTCTTCAATTCCAATTATGACTTTCGGAGCACCAATGGCTTTCTGAAGAATTGAGGCGCCGAGAATAATTTCAGTCGCATTAACACGCATCAAAGCATCATCGCATGTTAAGAAGGGTTCACATTCAGCTCCGTTGATGAGTAAATATTCAGCTTTCTTTCCTTCCGGCACTCTTAATTTTACATGAGTCGGGAAAGTTGCTCCACCGAGACCTACAATCCCGGCGCCGGCTATTATGGAAATTAACTCTGAAGGGGTGAGACTGTCTATTTCTTCATTCGTGCGGGGAGATTTGTTAAATTCCAAATGATTTTGTTCATCGGGTGTTATTATCACCGCATCCTGCCATAATCCCTGTGGGTTTCTTATTTTTTCAATCTTTTTTACAATACCGTTGACAGGAGAATGGATCGGAGCGCCGACAAAGCCACCCGCTTCAGCTATCATTTCGCCCCTTGCCACCCGGTCTCCCGCCTTTACGACAGGAGTTGAAGGCTTGCCGAGACACTGTGAAGTCAGGATGAATAATTCTTCCGGCACAGGCACATTGATAATCGGGAGTCCGGCTGTCAATTTATGTTCGGGAGGATGAATCCCTCCCTTTCTAAAGGTCTTCAGCATGTTTCAAGGGCAATTAGTTATAATAGGTGAACTGCTTTTTATACATTTCCTGGGACAGGCTTCTATACATGCTCCGCAAGATGTGCAATCTTCCTGACGGATATAAGCAAGGAATGATTCAATGACCGGTGCCGGGGTGGGACAGACTTTTCTACATTTGGAACATCCGATGCATCCTAACCCACATTCTTTCATGACAACAGGACCCTTATCCTTATTGGAACAAACCACCCATACAAGGGGCTTCTTTTCGGAGAAAGGAACTAACTCACAAAGTTTACGAGGACAACTTTCGACGCATTTGCCACACCCGGTGCATTTATCGAAATCAACGTATGCAAGCCGACCTGAGAGGTCAATCTTCATGGCACCAAAAGGACATGCCCTGACACAGTCGCCGTTGCCAAGGCAGCCATAGACACAATCCGATTCTCCCTGATATATGCTTGCTTCAATGGCACAAGATTTCACTCCGTCGTAGAAATTCTCCGGTTTCCTGAGCTTACAGTCAGCACCACATTTGACAACTGCCACTTTTTTTACGGATCCGGAGGCCGACAGTCCTAAAATTTTGGCTATATTGCTCATTCCGGTTTTATCCAAACTTGTGCACACCAGACCGTCGAGCGATTTTGCATTGGCACATTCCACGGCGAAAGCATGGCATCCGGAAAATCCACATCCACCGCAATTGGCACCGGGAAGCAAAGATTCTACCTCTCCAATTTTAGGATTTTCATAAACATGAAATTTTTTTGCAGCTATGAATAACAGAATTGCAGCAATAATTCCGATTACTCCAAGAACCAATATAGAAACCGGGATAACCATAACTATAATTTTTATTTCATTTCGCCGGCTCTTTCAATATGGCCAACAACATTAAATATGAATTCGTGGGCTATTTTTTCACGAGATAACCAGAGTATGAAAAAGAATAAAAGCATTATTCCGATGCCGGATAATGCCGCGGCCAACTGATTGCCCGTCAGCAGGTAGATCCCAACCATAGAGGCCACTAGAATTATACATGGAAACACTGTAGCATACATAATTGCCTTCCTATGCATCCTTTCGGTGCCTCTCACTGTGATTAAGTCATCCTTATGGTATTTCTGCGCGTCAGGTACATAAATTTTTACCACATTTGACGGTTGTCCTTTTGATTGGCATAGTTTTGCTGCAGGACACTCACCACATTCCTCAGGATCATCTATCCTGACGGTGATAAAATTGTTATTGAGGTCGACTTCAGTCACAAGGGCCTCATGTTCTATATATTCTATTTCCAGGGACATATTATCGGGTTGTGTCAATGGGTTTTAAGCATATTCATAAACTGATAATTTTTAATACCCCATTTAGGGGCTGCCACAAGTTCAGGAGGACTCTGGCTGAGAAAACGTTCAATCACAATATGATCGGGCACCAACTGAATAATCTTTCTGCAGAGGTTCTTATATTGGTCGATTTCATAAATTGTAGGATGGCAAAGACCCTTTTCCCATTGTCGGTGCATTTCAGTTCCGAAAAGTATCTGCAACTGATGTAATTTAATAGTTTCGATGGGCAAGAGGAGGGTTTTACTGACAGTTTCAAGAATCATCTCTTCGGATTCTCCGGGCAAGCCTGCTATAAGATGGATGCCACAATGCAAATTGTGAGCGGCGAGTCGCCCGGTAGTCTCTACCACATCCTCCCATCTGTGGTTTCGGTTTATTATCCGGAGGGTTTCATCATGAGATGTTTCGGCTCCGATCTCAATAAAAACAGGTTTATCCCGGTTTAGATCAGCAAGGATTCTTACAGTTTCAAGGGGTATTGAATCCGGTCGTGTCGCCACAACTATGCCGACAATCTCTTCAGTTTCCATTGCTTCAAGATAAATTTTTTTCAATGATTCCGGATCTTTGCCATGAGTTCCGGTATAGGATTGAAAATAAGCAAGGTATTTCATTTCAGGATATTTCCGGGAAAAGAAATCTTTACCTTTCTGCAATTGTAACTTTATCGAATCGAGGGAATTGCAATATGTCGGGGTGAAAGAATCATTCCGGCAATATGTGCATCCCCCATAGGAAATTGTGCCGTCTCTGTTTGGACAAGAAAATCCGGCATCAACCGAAATTTTCTGGATTTTCCGGCCCGGGAAAAATCTGTTGAGATAATCGCTGTAGGTTTTCATATTAAAAAATCAGCGATTGTCAGAGCTGTCATTGCTTTGACAACCGGAACAGCTCTTACTGCAATACATGGATCATGACGCCCTTTATTCTTAATAATAACGTCCTCTCCAGTTAAATCTACGGAGGTGAAATCTCTCATCACAGTCGGAGTAGGCTTGAAATAAACACTAAAAAAAATCGGCATACCGTTAGAGATGCCCCCCTGAATGCCCCCGCTGTAATTTGTCGATGTGGCGATATGACCATCAGAATTTCTGATGAAAAGATCTGCGGAATCAACTCCTGATATTTCCGGGCTATTAAAACCTGAGCCATATTCGAAAGCTTTGGCTCCGTTAATGCCCATCATTGACTGAGCCAACGCCGCATGAAGTTTTCTGAAAACAGGCTCGCCTATGCCGGGTTCCAATCCTTTAACCAGACAAGTGACAATTCCCCCTATGCTGTTTCCAGAGTTTTTATATTTAAGGATCTCTTCTTCGTATTTTTTATGGATATCTTCAGAAAGTTTAAAGTCTTCCTCACGATTGGGATTGCTAATTAAAGGGCGGACCAAATGATCCTTAAAATTGATCTTTCCAACCGCGCTCAATAAGGAATAGATGTAAATGTTTTTAGATTCCAGCCACTGGGATGCAAGAGCTCCGGCAATCACCCAATTAACCGTTTCCCTTGCACTCGCTCTTCCTCCACCTCTATGTTCCCTGATGCCAAAGCGGGAGTAATACGTGAAATCAGCATGGTTGGGACGAAATTTTTCAGCTAAATCTTCATAATCCTTGCTCTTACAATCAGAGTTCCGAATTATGAAACCGATGGGGGTGCCTAAAGTTATCCCTTCCTGAGAGATTCCTGATAAGAATTCAGGCAAATCTTCCTCTTTACGTCCGGAGACCAAACCGGATGTGCCGGGTTTACGTTTCTCTATTTCCGAATGAATATAATCGAAATTTATTCTAAAACCGGCAGGGAAACCATCAATGACTCCTCCCATAGCCGGGCCGTGGCTTTCACCGAAAGTGGTTAAACGTAAATTCTTCCCAAAGGTATTCATGACGAATTCATTGAACCGAATCAACCTCTTCCGATATAATTACATCGGAAATCTTTGCATTAGTAGCCTTGACAAAATCTTCGGGGTTCAGTTTCAACTGCAAACCTCTTTTGCCGGCACTGACATATATAAAGTCATGAGATAAGGCCTCTTCCTGAAGGTAAACCGGGAATTGTTTTTTCATTCCAAGGGCAGTGCATCCGCCACGAATGTAACCGGTGAGAGGTAGTAGTTCCTTCATCGGTATCATAGCAGCCTTTTTGTTGCCTGAAATTTTAGCGGCTTTCTTAAGATCGACCGATTTATCGCCTTGAATCACACAAACAAAATTTCCTGTCTTGTCTCCTTCAAGAACCAGAGTCTTAAAAACGGTGGAAATATCTTCACCCAATTCCTGTGCTACATGAATTGCTTCGAGATGATCGGGGTCGA
>JAFLTN010000065.1:6441-14072 GCA_022510445.1 Muribaculaceae bacterium
TTATACTCCACAAGTTCATATTTAATTTTGAGCCTGTCAAGAATTCTTGCCGCATTGGTTTTTTCCGCCATAAAGGTTATTATTAAACGGGGACTTATTTATCCATTGTGACCAGAAGTTCCTCATTATTTCTGGTAATTTCCATACGTTTCTTAATGAATTCCATAGCTTCAAGAGAATTCATATCGCCAAGATAATTCCTGAGTATCCACATTCTGTTAAGATGCTCCTGCGGGAGGAGAAGATCATCACGTCTGGTAGAGGAAGCGATAATATCAACTGCCGGGAAAATTCTTTTGTTCGATAACTTACGGTCAAGCTGAAGTTCCATATTTCCGGTTCCTTTGAATTCTTCAAAGATTACTTCATCCATTTTAGAAGAAGTTTCGGTCAAAGCGGTAGCTATGATAGTAAGAGAACCTCCGTTTTCAATATTACGGGCCGCACCAAAAAAACGTTTTGGTTTCTGAAGAGCATTAGCATCCACACCACCGGAAAGTATCTTTCCTGAAGCGGGAGAAACAGTATTAAAGGCCCTGGCCAGACGAGTAATCGAATCAAGCATTATAACGACATCATGGCCGCTTTCTACCAGCCTCTTGGCCTTTTCAAGCACTATATTGGCTATCTTTACATGGCGTTCGGCCGGTTCGTCGAATGTGGATGCGATAACCTCCGCGTTCACACTGCGCGCCATATCGGTAACTTCCTCCGGACGTTCGTCTATAAGAAGCATAATTATATGAGTGTCAGGATGGTTCTCTGCAATAGCATTTGCAATGTCCTTCAGCAGTATTGTCTTTCCGGTCTTAGGCGGCGCTACAATCAATGCCCTTTGTCCTTTGCCAATCGGGGCAAACATATCAACGACACGGGTTGAAATATTATTTGACTTTCCTTTTGTCAAATCAAATTTTTCATCGGGAAAGAGCGGAGTGAGGTGTTCAAACGCAATGCGGTCTCTTATAAGTTCCGGAGGAAGACCATTCACAGATAAGACTTTGACCAAAGGGAAATATTTATCACCTTCAAGAGGCGGTCTTATAGATGCCTCGATAACGTCACCGGTCTTCAGAGCGTAGTCCTTAATCTGCAATTGAGACACATAAACGTCGTCGGGGCTGGGTAGATAGTTATAATCACCGGATCTCAGGAAACCATAACCTTCAGGCATAATTTCCAATACACCGTAAGTTTCAAGAATACCGTTAAGGTTGTCATCCACTGTAGGCAATCCTAACTGACGTTGATTACGGAATTGTTTTTTCTGTTGTTTAGTCAAAGGCTGCTGAGAGAGCGCACCCGGTTCGCGCATCTGGATCGGTCGGGGCTGGGGAATGGGTAACTCACCTTCCTGAGTATTTTGTTGAGGCTGAGAAGTCTGCGCCTGAGAAACCTGAGTTTTATTATTATTTTCCCGTTGGTTTCTGGGAATAAAGGTTCGGCCTTTGTTGGGAGTGAAGAAAGAATAGAAAGATTCCTGACTTTCCTTATCACTCTTCTGATTTCTCGGAGTGAAAACTTTAGGCCTCGGGACTTCCGATTCTTCAGTTGACTCAGCGACAGGAGTGTTATTGTCTGTATTCTTTAAAGGTTCTTCCTTTTCTTTTACGCTGACAGAATCTGAATAAGGAGTAGAGTCCACAACCTTGGGTTCCTTAATTTCCGGTGAATTATTAGCAGATTGACCCCCGATTTCAGAATCAAAAGGAAGTTCGGCCGGTGACTGAGAATTTTTAATTATTTCTGTCTCTTTGGCTTTTTGATTTTTCGGCTTCCGCCCCCGTTTTTTAGGTGCAACTTTGGACTCTTCAGCAGTTACATCGGAAACCACATCCGGTTCCTGGCTTTGCTGTTGCGGTTCTGAAGAGTTATTATTGAGAATATTTGATTTCAAATTTTCTTCAGGGGGAGTTTTCTTCTCTACTTCAGCGGGACGTTTTTCTTTTGGTTTCCTACCCGGTTTTTTCTTTTCGGTATTTTTTGAAAGAAAATCTTTAGCTGTAGAAACAGCCTGTTGGTCTAAAATCGCATTGATTAATTCATCACGTGATAAAGAAGATAATTTTTTAATGCCCATGGACTGTGCTGTCTGTTTTAAAACAGCTTCATCCATTTCGTTTAAATCATTAATATGAAACATAATTAAAGTTTATGATTATATAAGCTAAGACCCCGGTTCCCAATTATAGTTAAAATATGGGTCGGTGAACTTACGATGATAATCAGCAAGTTAATTTGGGTGCAATGCGGGCATTGTGACCGAAACAACCTGGCAGAAGCTCATGAAAAGGCACCGGGAAGGGGGATTGACATCAAGAAAAAATAAATGAAGATTAAAAGGAGAGTGGAAATAATATAGAAACACAGTCCCTCAAATGGGAGCTGATTTTTATAATGCAAATTTAGGTAAATTTTTTAATTTACAAAAATCGAAGAATTATGAAGTTGACAAATATTATGAAACCGGCTGTAATTGGTATTTGAGAATAAGGGATTTTTTTACAATATATAAATATATGTTACGTTAAAAATAAGAAAACTTAGGTTTTGATGGTTATGTGGATCATTCATAGATATCCTCTTCGAGGAAGTGGGTGTATCAAAAATTGAATAAGGATAAAAATAGAGGAAATATTGAAATAACTAATTTCATAAAGGATCTAATCCAGAATAATAATTCAGACAGATGTTACATATAAAAAGAATAAAAAAATATATAGGCCGGACAATAATATTCGGTTGTATTTCAATGATTTTAAGTTCCTGCAAAGAGGAACCGTCAGACTCTCCATATGTGGAAGATGAAAAATATGATACCACAGTTCTAATCTATGCAGTCGCCACTAATAGTCTATCGGTTAATTTGGCACCGGATAAGGAGGAGATGCTTGAGGCAGTTGAAAATATAGATCTTTCAAGAAACAAGATATTAATTTATCAGACAACTTATAGAAATTCACCTCAGCTTTTAGAAATAGTGCATACAGAAGATGGATATTCTTTTGAAATTGTAAAGGAATATACCGAGGAATTGCCTGCATTGAGTCCTTCTCGTATTTCGGAAGTGATTAACAGTGTACTTGACACTTATACCTCAAATAATTATGGATTAATATTCTGGTCGCATAGTTCAGGCTCACAGCCATTTTTAGGTGCCTTGCAGTCTCAAAACCTGCCGGCAAGATCTTTCGGCCAGGATTTGTCGACAAAAGATCCAACGGCAACTTCCATTAACATAGATCTGTTGGCAAGTTTAATTCCCGATGGTGTTTTCAATTTCATATGGTTTGACTCATGTTATATGAGCAATATCGAATCAATTTATGAATTCCGAGGTAAATGTAAGTATTTTGTAGGATACCCTACAGAGGTGCTCGATATGGGAATGCCTTATGATCTGGTATTGCCTTGTATAACTGGAGTAAAGCCTGACCCGGCCAAAGGAGCTGAGGAATTCTTTAAATATTATTCTGAATATCCATATTCAAGTTTACGCATAGCAACGGTTGCCGTAATAGATATGGAAGAGGTGGAGATCCTCTCTGATGTGTGCCGGGAAGCTTATCAATATGTCGGCACAGTGAGCCCATATTCATTTCTATGTTACACACGAGGAAGCACCGGACCATTCTATGAATTGGGTGATTACGTTAAAGCCATGACTCCCGAGGAATATCGGGATGATTTTACAACCGAATGGGAAAAAGCTTTGGAAACTTGTGTGATATATAAAGCCGCGACTGAGAGAGATTTCAACGGCAATTATATAGACCAGGAGAGATATTCCGGTATTTCCTGTCATATCTTCAATCCGGAAGATGAATCACTGAAAGAAAGTTATTACAGATCATTATCCTGGTATGATTCGGTGGGATGGTGATAGTCTCAGGAGAGAAGGTATAATTAAAAATGTAGTATTTCAATGTTGCAGACTCAAGATATACCTATCATAGACTTGCCGGATAAGGCTGAAAAAGGTAAAAGTGCCCTTAATGCCTTAAAAGGATTAAGTTTTGATGATGCTATAACCACCATAGCCAACGGTATTGTCCAATTCTCATTTAAGCTGCTTGTAGCGGCTTTTGTGTTTTATTTAGGTAAGTTTCTGATAAAGAAATCTTACGATGTCGTATTGAAAATACTGGATGCAAATGAAGTAGATGCATCCCTTTCGACTTTTGTCTTATCCCTGATAAGGATTGTTCTATATTTTATTCTGATTGTCACAATAATCGGAATCCTGGGGATAGAGACAAGTTCTTTCCTTGCTTTGTTTGCATCGGCAGGTGTGGCAATCGGTATGGCTTTAAGCGGCACTTTGCAAAATTTTGCAGGAGGAGTCCTCATTTTATTGCTTAAACCTTACAGAGTAGGTGATTATATTGAAGCGCAGGGGTTTGCGGGTACTGTGAAGGAGATACAGATATTTCATACCGTAATCAATACACCCGACAATAAGACGATAATTATACCCAATGGCGGTTTATCAACCGGTTCGATAAATAATTATTCTCTTGAAAACTACCGGAGGGTTGACTGGAAAATAGGCTTGAGCTATGGTTGCGATAATATGGCAGCCAAAGAGGCTTTCAAAGAAATTTTATTAAGCGATGACAGAATTGTTTCGGACACCTTTGAATATGATATGCAGAAAAGAAAGCAGGCAGTAGAAGAAACCGAAGATTTACCCGAAAACGATTGTCCGGAAGATGATCCTGACTGTGATCCCGAAAAATTGACATTCTGGCAGAAATTTAAGGTGAGAAGAAGAAAAAGGAAACAACTTCTTAAAAAGAAAATTCAAAATAATACTACAATCAAATTACAGACTGATTTAAAGATCAGTCGTCCTCCCTTTGTAAGCATCTCAGAGCTTGCCGACAGCAGTGTTGTCTTCATCATAAGGGCATGGACTCATAAAGAAAATTATTGGGATGTGTATTTCACGATGAATGAAAGATTTTATAAGGAAATGCCGGAACGCGGGTTCCAGTTCCCGTTCCCGCAAATGGATGTTCATATTGCTGATGTGCCATCTTCTCTGACAATGAAATGAAAGAAGAAATCAACGTAAGATACAGCCGTCAGATATCGATACCTGAAATAGGAGAAAAGGGGCAGGAGAAATTAAGGAACGGAAAAGTTATGATCGTGGGGTGTGGTGCCTTAGGTTCTATGGTTGCCATGCAACTTTCCGGGTGCGGAGTAGGAACAATCGGTATTTCGGATTTTGATACTATTGAAATATCCAATCTGCAGCGACAATTTTTCTTCAAAGATAATGAAGCAGGGAAATTAAAAAGCCTGATTCTTGAAAAAAGGATGAAAGAATTAAATCCTGAAGTGCAAATAACCCGGTTTGATTCTCTCACAACAGAAAAAATAGCAAAAAAAATATTTAAAGATTACGATTTCATTGTGGATGCTACCGACAATCCTGAGTCAAAATTAATGATCGGTAAAATCTGTAAGGAATTAAAGATTCCCTGTTGTATCGGGGGCGTAAAAGATTTTAGTGGCCAGATAATAACCTTTAAACCTGAAGATAAGAGATTTGAGGAATATTTTGGAGACACCGAACAAGGAGGCTTTTTGCCTTGTTCTTTGGGAGGGGTTGCCGGCCCTGCAGCTGCGTTATGTGCGTCGGTTCAGTCTGCAGAAGTTATGAAGTTTCTTACTAAAAGCGGGGAGACCCTGACCGGGAAACTATTTCATTTTGATCTTTTGAACTGCAGGTTTAAGGTGTATGAACTATAATCACCTTCCTTAACCCGGCAAGTTTCCGGATATTATTTTCTCCAGAATGAGGGAATAAACAGGAGGAGAATAGTAAAAAGTTCCAGACGTCCCACCAACATTAGGAAAGAGAGCCACCATTTCGCAAAATCGGAAATCAGGGCAAAATTGCCGTTTATTCCTGTGATGTCAGTTCCGAGGCCGGTGTTAGACACACATGAGAGGGTGATAAAGAAACTGTCTTTAAGTGGGATATTGGTCATTGAAAGCACTGTTCCGCCCACCATCACCACAACAATATAAAGAAACAGAAAAGCCAATGTTTTCATTAAAACAGCTGGCGGAGTTCCTTTGCCGTTCATTGTCACGGTTGTGATGGCATTAGGATGCATCAGTTTGTAAAATTCATTTCTGATAAATTTGAACAGCACAACAAATCTGTCAATTTTAGCGCCCCCCGAAGTACTTCCCGAACAGGCTCCCATAAACATCATGATAATCAGCAACACAACGGCAATTGCCCCCCAATCAAAGAAGTCCGGTTCCACAAGGCCTGTAGCCGTAATTAAAGAAACGGTCTGAAACAAGGGATCAATCGTAAAATCGGCAAGCTCATGACCGAACCCTCCAATCCATACGTTAAGGGTAAGGATGCAATAGAACACTATTATAATGCCTATATACCATCTGATTATCTCATTTCGGAAAGCATCTTTGATATGGCCGGTCACAGCTTTATATAAAAGGGAGAAATTTACTCCACCCATAAACATAAAGGCTATCAAGACAATTTTTACATAAACCCCTCCAATTTCGGAAGTAGATGTGTCGCTATTTGCAAATCCACCCGTTGAGATTGTGGTGAGGCCATAACAAATAGCGTCAAAAATATCCATTTCAGAAAAGCAGAGAAGACCGATACATATCAAAGTCAGCACTATATACACCCCCCAAAGACCTTGAGCGGTGAAGCTTATCCTGGGTCTGAGCTTGTCGTGGGTTATACCTGTTATCTCTGCATTGAAGAGTTGCATTCCCCCTGAATAATTCAACATGGGAAGAACGGCAAGCGTGAACAGGATAATTCCCAATCCGCCTATCCATTGCAGAACACACCTCCATAATAGAATGGATTTGGGCACCCCCGCCAAAGAATCAAGCACCGACGCACCTGTTGTTGTAAATCCACTCATTGTTTCAAAATAAGCATCGGTAATTGACAAATGAGTGCCTCCCAGGAGGAAGGGCAACATGCCAAAGGCTGAAAGAATAACCCAGGTAAGACCCGTGAGGATAATGGCTTCTCTTTTACCCATATCCCTGGATTTTGGTTTCAGGGAAAATAACCCTAAACCACACCCGGCGGTAATTCCCATACAGATCAAAAAATTCCATCCGCTATGCTCTCCGTAATAAAGACCCACAATACATGGAGCAAGCATAAAGACAGACTCGATAATCAGAAGCCATCCGATTATCCTAAGCAACATCAAAAAATTAATATATGCTCTTTTATTTGCTATCGGCATATCAACGGAACCATTTTTCAATCTTGGAAATTGTGCCGTTCAGACAAAAGACCACTACAAAATCACCAGCTTCTATCTGAGTGTTACCACCTACAAGAGATGCCTGATTGTTTCTGACGATGGCAGCCAATGTCATGCCATGCGGCAATTTCAAATCTTTAACGGGCGCTCGCGTTATCTTGGATTTTTCCTTTACCATCATTTCCGCCACTTCAGCATCTGCCAGAGCCAGGAATTTAGACGTACTGTCGTCGGCATCCAGCAGAATTTTAAAAATATGACTTGAAGCCAATATCTTCTTATTGATAATGGTTCCGATATTTAAATTTTCCGCCTGGCTGACAAATTGCAGATTTTCCACAT
>JAFLTN010000066.1 GCA_022510445.1 Muribaculaceae bacterium
GTTTTGCACCTCCTGCCGCGTGGCAAACCTCCGCAGAGTTTTTCATGTTTTAGAGTCATACCTCTAAATCCAATTTTGCACTTCTATCTTGAACTTACCAAAGAAGGCTAAAATTAATATATTTTAACATTTTTAATTTTGTTGTCTCAAACCAAGGAGTATATTTGTAACACGCAATAAGCTGATTAGATGGTGGATAGCGAAGGTTCTAAGCAGTTCCCTGCCGACAATAGAAGTCCTTTATGGTATATGACCGAGCCGATGGCAATAAAGGAGGCTGAAAAGCGAATAACCGTCATAGAGCGGACTTATATTAATTTAATTAATGTCTAAGAAAGAATATGAAGAACTCTGTAAGACATATAACCTCAACCAAGGAGAGTTAGACAAGGCAATTAACTTAATTAATACCCTTGTGGAGATAGTGATTGAAATAAATAACATATAATATTGAATGCAATGATAAAGAACGAAACAAAAAATTGTGTCATTTGGACGAGAGTAAGTACCAAATATCAAGAGGATAACGGAGGAAGTCTGCATTATCAAAAGGATTGTTGTGAGAAATACGCAAATTCAGAAGGTTTTAATATAGTTAACTATTTTGGCGGAAGTCATGAAAGTGCAAAAACGCCAGGGAAATTTATCAAAGAGATGATAAAATATTTAAAAAAGGATAGGTCAATTAAATATGTTATCGTCAGCCAAATTGATAGGTTTTCAAGAAATGCGGGTCAAGGTATTACCATGTTCACGGACTTATTAGATATTGATGTAGTTATTATTGAAGCTACATCAGGTCTAAGTACAAAAGACCATTTTTCACTTTTTATGCTCCAAACTAAATTATGTATGGCCCAATTAGATAATTCACAAAGGACTGATAAATTTACAAGAGGGCGAATTAGTTGCTTACAAAGTGGTGTATATTGTGGAGCTGTTCCTATCGGTTATGATTATCAAGGTAAAAGTGTTAATAGAACTTTCTCAATCAATGAAGATGGAAAATTAATTAAAAAGGCTTTCCAATGGAAATTACAAGGATTAGCAAATAATCAAATTATTGAAAAGTTGAAACCATACGGATTAAGATTTTCAAAACAAAGATTACATAAAATTTTAACCAACCCATTTTACGCTGGTAAAATAAAGCATAGAATGTTAAATTTTGAAATAATAGACGGTAATCAGCTTCCTATTATCAGTTATCAGGATTTTCTGAAAGTTCAAGAAATTCTAAGTGGAAGAACGGGCGTATATAAGCATAAGAAAGAAACACCTCAGTTCCCATTAAAGCGTCATTTGTATTGTCATATAGACCAAACTCCAATGACAGCCTACACAGTCAAAAGAAAAGGTATTGACTATTATAAATGTAATTGTGTCGGCTGTAAGACCAATGTATCTGCAAAGAAACTACATTATAAATATGCAGAATTATTGGATGGCTACGACATTCCTCAACCCCTGGTAGAGGTTACAAGGGACATTATAATAAAGAAATTGGGAGAAAACCAGACACAGCAGATCCAGACAGCTAATGTTTTGAAAAAACAGAAAAGTGAAAAGGAAAACAAATTAAAGACTTGTAAAATTCGTTATGGAATGGGCGAAATAGATGACGAAATTTATACAATGACTATAGAGGCATTGCAGTCGGATATAGATAAAATTACGTTGGAATTGTCGAAATACTCCAAAGATTTATCGAACCTTGAAAATCGTGTGAATGACATTTTGATAATGTGTTGTCATTTAGGGAGTACATGGAAGAATGCTGATCTATTGACAGCTCAAAAATTGCAGAATCTTATATTTCCAAAGGGAATTTATTGGGATAAGGAATTAGACGGTTATCGAACCATAGAGGAAAACGAGGGATTAGCTGTAATAAGAAAAATAACAGAGAGTTATGAAAAAGAAAATGAGGAATCTTTAAAAAAAAATTCCTCATCAGTCCCCTTGTGCGCACGAAGGGACTCGAACCCCCACGTCGTTAGACACCAGATCCTAAGTCTGGCGCGGCTACCATTACGCCACGTGCGCCTTTGCGATTGCAAAGTTACCTAATTTTTCTTTTTTTGCAAAACGAGTTCTTATATGCCTTTTTACTATATCTTTTCAGAATACTCAACTTAATATTTTGTATATACCCATATCATTTAATAATAAACTTTCGGGTTTCTCCGGATTCTGATCGGACAATATAAACACCGGGTGCCAGATAAACCGGCGAGGACTGAACTATTGAAACTTTTTTCCCCATGAAGTCATATATCTCCGCGGAACCTTCCTCACAGCTAACTGCCCTTCCTTCGATTATCAGTCCGGTTGATTTATCAATCAAGGATGAAACAAAGGTAGCTTCTTTGGAATTAACTGTATTAAAGGTGATGATTCCCTCATTTTCCTGGATGTCGATTAAATTAAATTCAGGACTTTCCCCGCTCCAGTTTTTATAAGAAGGATGTGATGTTTTTGAAAGTGAGGTAACAAAGTATATGCCGGGGAAAGAATCACCTGATTGAAAATTCGGATTTACATTATTATCAGCCTCTATCAGATCTACGTATTGATGGGTTGGAGAAATATTTACAGCATTGGCGTTCCATCGGCTTTCATGATAATCCACGTGCCACACCAACATTCCATGGCCCGGAAGATATTCATCGAATCCTATTTTCTGCCGGTTTTCAAACAGGAAGTATTCATTTTCTTTGTCTGCATAGAATATAAAGGCCTTATTCGATGATCCGAGATCTTCAAGTTCATAACTTCCTTCGGAATCAATCAAGACGGGCTCCATCCAGTTTAAGGCAAACCTCTCAAATGTGGAATAGTTGGGCGGTGTACGGCTGTTATTGTTATAACTTCCTCTGTCGAGAACCGACCAAAAATAAGGAGTGGGAGCAGAGCCACCCCCAGTGGCATAGAGATCAGGGAGTCCTAAAACGTGGCTGAACTCATGAACGAAAGAGCCTATTCCGTCGGGTGTATTGCCAGTAAATTGTAACTCATTTGAACAAGCATATTTATTAATCTTTACGTTATCCAATATAGGGATCTGGCCCATGCCTTCGGATAAATACCAGGAATGAGGCCAAATCGTGTCGCTCCCTCCGCCGTCTGCTTCCCCATAACCGGCATAAAATACATAAACCATATCAACAAAACCGTCGCCATCAACATCATATTCGGAAAAATCTATCTCATCATCCATCAATTGACAGGCGTCTCTTATCATCAGCGGAGCGTTCGGTTCCATACCATACAAATTGTTCCCTCCATAGAAAGATGATTTTGAAGATAGTTTCGCGGGTCCGTATACATCGAATTCCGGTTCAAATTGTCCTTTAGAGTTCGATATAAAGTAATCACGGGCACTTCCTGTGCCTCCATCATCGCTGAAACCTTCTTCATTCAACATCCTGTGGAAATAGTCATTGGGTTCTTCCAGGCTAAAGGAGATATCGCTGAATTCCACAAGTATTACAAGACCTTTTTGTTTCCCGGAAGTTGGATAATCAGTATTGAATAGTCCCGGCCCACGAGTCGCTATTTTTTGTGCTGACGATTTTAGGCCGGTAATGGCGGTTAAAACTTTATCTTTATTTATAAGGGAAATCCTTGAATTTATATCTACGGTTCTGTCTTCCGGATTGATTTCTTTGATTGAGGTGGCAAAAGGGAGCCCCCGGTCATCTATATCTGCAAAAACATAGAATCCATCTTCATCAAAAACAAGAGGATAACCGTCTTCAGAGTAGGCAGTGCGGTTATGGAAATTTCCCTCCAATTTTATTTTAATTACTGAGCCATCAGGTTGTGCCGCCTCAATAATGCCGGGATAGGCAATTTTAGCCATTCCGGGCAAAGAGCTGAAAAGCACTAAAGAAAAAAGTAAACTGAAAATTGATCTGATATAAACGGGAAATTGGCTTCTTGAGGTTAAATTGGTTGGCTTATCTGATTTTTTCATCTTAATAATTCTTACAAAAAAATGATTAACTATCACAAAGATAACATTAAAATGACAGATAATCTAATTTTTTAAGAATTATTATGAACTTAAACGATTTAAATTTTCCTTTTTTAGGAATAACCAATCATTGACAACCTTTACTCAACCAGGCAAGTTTGGCTCCGACTCATTATTGACGGAGTTAGTCATAGAAAATATCCAGGAGATATCTTTTAGAATAAAAACATTGGTTTACCATTCAAAGGCAAGGAAGGCTCCCAATGACTGCAGGGTTATATTGTTATTGTATTGATACCAATAATTGGAAGTCAACAATTTATATCTCACACCGAAGTCGAAGGCTTGTTTCGGGTTCTTTTTATTCACCGGCAGTCTCAGACCGATTGCCGGATTAAGAAAGAAATATTCTCTGTTGGTGAGATAGCCGTCGCCTATGGCAACATATTTATTTGAGAGCAGGAATGAACATCCTATTTTCAGATCAAGAAAGAAAGATACAGAAGAATTGTTGCCTATGTTAAATCTGAAATCAGTGAACAGAGGCAGCATCGGAGCTGTCAGAATATAAGGCTTGTCTGACGGGGGAGTAGTGAGGCCCTCTCCCCATTTGTCATTTTTCTGAGAGAAAAGAATATCGACGCCAAGTCCGGCTCCCATAAAGAACCAATTGTTATATTGATAACCCTGAGAGGTAGACAACTCCAGGAAGTCTCCCTTATAATTCCCAAGAGTGTGGGTATATCCGGCTTCTACAAACCCTTTATATCGGCCGGATCCTGAGAGTGCCGGGCTTAAGACTGATTGCAGCGCATTGGCTGCCGCATAATATTGAGAGAAGCTTTTCGATGGGAAAGCCATTATTGACAAAAATATCAGTGCTAAAGAAAAAAGTTTAGTCTTCATAATTTTAGAAGTGGGAGTATGAATAGTATAAAATGAGAGAGTTTATTGATTTAATATGATAACGTTTTATTTTAAGAATTCGTTCAAAAATCATAACTTATCTGTTCATTTTGTTAAAGAGTTACGCTTAATATGCCGATCATTCATATCTCTGGCCAATTGAAATGACAGATCATCTAAATATATGTTAAATTTTAAATATTAATCATCTATCCTTTGGACTCGTAGTTACCCTGTATCTTTAGCCCTTTGTTTCAGACATATATCCTGTTACACTCCTTAAACTGCATGACCCGAAATGAAGAGAATCAGAGGCTCCGGCATTAACAAAAATTGGGAGAGGGGTTCTAAAAATTGGCCTGAAAGTTTTAACTTTGCGTAAAATCTGCATATAATTGATGGCATATAAGGCCCCCATAGACGAAAAGGAACTGATAAGACAACTTCAAGACCCGACGAAATCCTCGAGGGCCTTTGAGTTCCTTTTGCAAAAATATTCCGAGCCCGTGTATTGGCAGATTAGAAGAATGGTGCTTAATCATGATGATGCCAACGATATTGTTCAGAATGTTTTTATAAAGGCCTGGAACAATCTTCAAAACTTCAGGGGGGAGGCAAAATTATCTACATGGCTTTTCAAGATAGCTGTCAACGAATCAATCAACTTTATTAATAAGGAAAAACACCGTATCCAGGGGAGTGGCGGTGATGAAGGGGAGGATTCTTTCCTTATCCAGAATCTCGAGGCCGATGAATATTTTGACGGCGATGCCCTCCAGGAAGAGCTTCAGAAAGCTATTGCCAGACTTCCGGAAAAACAAAGGCTGGTTTTCAACATGCGCTATTATGAAGAAATGAAATATGAAGAGATGTCTGAAATATTAGGGACTTCAGTGGGAGCGCTTAAGGCGAGCTATCATCATGCCGTAAAGAAACTTACGGAAATGCTTTCAGAATAAAAAAAGAAAACGGCCGGTTTCACAACCAGTCGTACCCTAAATTTCAACTAACCAAACATCATGAATTCTTTATATCTATAAAACATTGAAGAAGAAAAAAGGTTCATACCTTATTTTGGTTTTATTTTTTTCAAAAATTTATTGAATAGAATTGTTAACTCGGGACATTGAAATGTTAAAATCATTCTGTCATTAAACTTCATTTCGTTAGCTTTGTCAAAAGGATAAAAAATGATATGAGAGAAGACTTTTTACATAATAAATATGGTCGGGATTCAGGGATGAAAGTTCCTGAGGGTTATTTTCAGACCCTTCAGGAGCAGATCATGGAATCATTGCCTGAGCAAATTGTGGAAAGAAAGTCAATCGAGATATCAAGATGGCAACGCTATAAGCCGTATGTCTATCTTGCAGCTATGTTCTGCGGAATATGGCTTATGATGAAAGTTTTCCACAGTGTTTCCCAACCGATGCTGCCTACAAGCCTCGACAATCCGCCTGCTGCTCTCGTGCAGATGATAGATGAAGAAGGGGAGGGGGACATTCAAATTTCCTATATGGATGAGCCGGATTATGATCTGGAAGAAGAGATAGTGATGGAATATGATTCCATAGAGGATTTTGAAAAAGATTTCGGCTACACATTGTCTCCCGAATATGCATCGGTGACAATCAAAGAGATAAAAAACCATAAGGTCTAAGAGATAAAAAATGAAATACATGAAGCGACTCTATCTGTTTCTATTTTTTTTAATGACTGTCTGTTTCGGAATGATGGCCGATGACTTGCCAAAAGATTCAAAACGAGACAAAATGTTCAAGGAGGTTCAGGAATTCAAGATGAAATATCTTGCCCAGGAAATGAATCTTACCGAGGAACAGAAACCAAGGTTTTTTGAACTTTATTCTGAAATGAGCAGGAGTCGCGAAGAATGTCATCAGCCAGTCAAAGAACTTGAGCAAAAGATAAGGAAGAATAAGGATGTATCGGAAGAAGATTACCAAAATCTTACGGATGCCAGAAATAAAGCCAATCTCGAATACGCAGAGATAGAAAGTGAATATGACGAGAAGTTTTCAACTTTTTTGACTCCAAAACAGATCTATCAGATGAAGGAAGGAGAAAAAAACTTCAGAAAGAAGCTGGAGGAAATGCGAAGAGATAAGAAAAGGGAACATAAAAAGAAAGAATCGAAATGAAGATTTCAGAATATATGATAACCGTCAGAAAGTCAATAGGGATATTTCTGACGTTTGTTTTTTTAGGCATAGGTCAACTTTTAGCTGCCAAAACAACAAACAACCTTACACCCGATTTTGCCTTTCCGGAAGAGGTTGAAATGCAAAGCAGGGAAAAACTTGACGAGGCATTGGCAAAAAAGAATTTTACCGAAGTTTTCCGTGAAATGATGAATGTGTGTATTGCCAAAAATCTTAAAGACCCAGAAGCATATGCCGGCAATATTAATTTCATAGACTCTGTTATTCCCGAATTTCCGATGTCTTACAAATCTCTTGCAAGACTTTTGGAAGCCCGAATTACAGCTGACACTTATGATCAGGGAAGGTATATCTATGACAACAGGCAATTTTCCACTTCAGGGGAATGGCCTCAAGATCCGATGGAATGGAGCGGAGATATGTTCAAGGAAAGAATATTGTCTCTGATAGATATGGCAACGAAACACATAGAAGATATATCAGGAGAATCTTTAAATGAGTTCAAGTCTTTATTGAGTTTCAATGATGAATATGAGAAAGATAATCTTTCTTTACAGGATTTTATATTATTTTCCTCTGTAAACATTTTAAAAAGATATGGCGGGAAGGGATCGGAAGATGTGATACCGTTTTATTCGTATACCGAACCATCTGATGAGTCATTTTCAGGAAAGATTAATACTAAACTTAATGAACTGCTTCAAGACATTATAGAGATTTCCGCAAATAAGAAAAACAGTTATTGCGAAGCTTTGGCCATCAGGGAAAAAGCAGCTTTAATGGACCCTGTTTCATTGCTATCTCTTTTATCTGAATATAGTGAAAAATTAAAGGGAGAATATGGAGAAGGATTAATTCTATATTCCATATGGGAGAAAGAGACGGAATACAAAGATTATGACGGTAAAAAATTATATGGAAAAATAAAATCCTGGTTAGAAAAATTCCATAAGGGACCGGTTCTGAAGATGGTGGAATATGCAGGATCTTTAATGAGTGAAGAAAGAATCCAGATAAACCTTAAGAATCGGGTATTGCCACATGCAATAATGGAAGGAAAGGCAGAAATCACCAATCTTGACATGGCATATTTGTTGGTTTTCCGATTGTCTGAAAACCAGTATAACCTGTATGACGGACTTATTCTTAATAAATTTCCGGGTGGTCAGAAACCTGTGCAAATAATCGAGCTTAAGACAGAATATAAAGAGGAAGTGCCATTTCTCCGAAATGTTAACTTTGAAATTCCTGGTCTTGATCCGGGGTTATATGTGGCCATCCCTTCAAAATCGAAGAGTCTGCCAAAAAATTGGAAAACAAGTAATTCAAGAATCTCATATAATACATTCCGGGTTACTTCACTTAGTCTTGTGACAAATTACTCAAGCAGTGAAAAAAATTCAGGCAGGCTATATGTTGTGGAAGCAGCTTCACAGAAGCCGGTTAAAGGAGCAAAGGTGAAATATTACTTATCCGGGAATAAAAAAGCCGAGGGAATTCTTTTTACAGATTCAGAAGGAGCAGTGACATTGCCTGAAGGTTACATGCATGTAGAAGCTTCTTACGGAGCGAGCGTTGTGAGGGGAGATGTGGGAATTAATTATTATAAAGGGGGTGTAAATGATTCCGACCATCTGGAGATTCTCACTAATCTGTCGTTATATCACCCGGGAGATTCAATAGTGTTCTCGGTTATTGGCTGGAGAAACACCGGCAGGACTAAATCTTTGATCAGAAATGAAGAGATAAGCATTGTGCTGCATGATGCCAATTATTCCGAATCCGGTAAATTAGCTTTAAGACTGGATGAGGACGGCAGGACTAATGGAAAATTGATTATTCCAGAAGGGAAGCTTCTTGGTAAATGGACTCTTTCAGCTGCATTACAGGGAAAAGAGGGAAAAATTTTGGGATCATCTTTAATAGAGGTCTCCGATTACAAACTCCCGGGGTTCTTTGTAAAACTTGAGAAAGACAGTTCGGTCAATTATCTGGCGGGTGATATTATTAAATTTAAAGGGACAGCTGAAACATATTCAGGTCTGCCTGTCACAAATTCGGAAGTTTCAATAACCGTTGATTACAATCCGTTCTTCAGAGGATTCCCTTATTACGGCTCTTCGGCAAGCTATCATACCTCTGCTCTTACTGACGGCGAAGGAGTGTTCTTTATAGAGTTGCCTACGGCAAACTTGAGGAACACATATTTTGAACACGGAAGATATACCGTAAGCGCCTCCGTTGTGTCTGCAAGCGGTGAAAAACAGACTTCCTCTCCATTGATTTTCGTTTTAGGAGAAAGCCATCAGATTAGACTCAATCTTCCTGAAACCATAAAGGCAGAAGGAGATGAAATAAGTATTCGGATACCGGTCTACGATATGCTCGGATTACCGGAAAAAACAAAAGTTGAATATCAATTACTCGCGAATAACAGTAACCGTGTTTTATCAGAAGGATTTTTTGAAAGTCCCGTTTTAAATTTATCTGTCAGGGATATTCCTTCCGGAAGATACTTAATAAAAGTAAAATGCCCCGATCAAGAAGAATTTGTCAGCGGTGAGACTGTCTTATATCGTCCTGATGAAAAAAAGGTTCCTTATGCAACACCTTTGTGGGCTCCTCAAAAAGAATATTATTTTAAAGAAGGGAAGAAGAATGTTTCAATAAAAGCAGGCAGTTATTGGCCGGGTAGCTGGCTCCTGTGTGTTGTGTCAGACAGTGAAAAGATCCTTGAAAGGAGATGGATAGAATGTGATTCCGCTATATTGAATATCAATATAGATATTCCTGACAATGACAGTTTTCTGTTCGTAAATCTAAGCGGAATGCATGATTTTGAAAGGAAAAATGAAAAAATCGAGATAATCCCATCAAAGAGTCTTGAGAAACTTGATGTTTCAGTCAATACATTCCGTGAAAATATTACAGCCGGAAGTAAAGAAAACTGGTCATTCGGATTCAAAATAGGAGAGGTTTCCGTCTCTAAATTAGCAGGATTGGCTGTTATGACAGACAAAGCTTTAAATTCAATATTCGATTTCAAATGGAATCTGAATATCCCGGATTACAAACCTTATTCAAGAGTACAGACCGGCGGATTATATTCCTCTTTCAATGGTGTTATTTCAGTCTTCAATTCTACTATAAGACGTTATCCGTCAATGAATTTTATTCCCGGATGGGAAACGTATGGTTATTCATTGGGCGGTTGGTTGAGGAATTCAGGACCGATACTTTATCGGACCGCCGGATCAAGAGGAGTGATGGCTGACGGAGTGGAGACTGCACAGATGAAACTGATGTCGAATGCTTCCGCCACGATGGATTTTGCAGAGGCCGAGGATGAATCTGTGGAATTGCAGGCTGTCACAACCGAAGAGGATGCAACGCAATCAACACCTTCAGAGATAAGGCCTGTAGAAATGCCTGTGGCTTTCTTTATGCCTGATCTTAAAGGAGATGAAAGGGGAAACATAAATATTGATTTTACGGTCCCGGATTTTAATACAACCTGGCAGTTTCAGTTAATCGGTTATACTCCTGAATTATTCAATGCCTCGTTAGTATTGGATGCAATGGCATCAAAACCGGTAATGGTGAAATCTAATCTTCCGCAATATCTCCTGACAGGAGATAAGGCTACTATCTCAGCGTTGGTTTTCAACAACACCGGCGAGGAATGTGAGTTGGGTGGCAAGATTATCATTGAAAACCCTGTGACAGGTGAAATCCTGACAGAAAAGGAATTCCTCCCCATGACCACCGGAGCCTCCGATAACAGGTTGATTTCTCTGAGATTTGATGTTCCCGATAATCTGGTAATGTTGAGGGTTAAATCATATGCAATTTCAGGGGAGAATTCCGACGGAGAACAGGGATATATTCCGATTTATCCTTCGTCAACGCCTGTGGTTGATGCGATAACCTTCTATCTTTCTTCAAAGCAGGAAATATCAGAAATAAAAATTCCAAAATTGAGGGATAATGCCAACGTGACTTTGAAATATTGTGACAATCCTATTTGGGACTGTCTCCTGAGTTTGCCTTCTCTATGGGAGGATAATTCGGAGAATGCTCTCTCTCTGGCCTCTTCAATATATGCAAACCGGACAGGATGCAATATATTGGATAAAAATCCCCTGCTAAAAACAGGATTGACTAAATTACTGGAATCCTCAGACACCATATTGACTCTTTCTAATCTGATGAAAGATACCGGCTTGAAGATTTCTGGATTGTCAATGACACCATGGGTAAACAATGCCCGGAATGAAAAGGAGAGGATAGGAAACCTGTCTTCGCTTTTAGATTCAGATAAGATTAATGAAAGATTGACTAAAGATATTGACGGCTTGCAAAAGCTTCAGAATTCCGACGGAGGATGGAGTTGGTTCGAAGGCATGAAATCGTCAGGTTTTATCACCATGGAAATATTGAGGTTAATCGGATATATCGGTCTTTCCGGCGAGATTCCGGAGGTTCTCAATCAAATGGCGGAACGTGGTATTTCTTATTATGATAGATTGTTGGTGTCAAGCAAAGAAAGGAAATTTGAACTCCCCGTAGAATCCACAATGGACTATCTTTATATCAGAAGTTTTTTCTCTTTCGGGATGAATCCTGAAATGAAAAAGATAGAAAAAGAGTGTATGGAAAAAATATCAGCCAACTGGAGATATTGGGGTATTGGCGAAAAGGCAAAATCGGCAATTGTTTTGTCACACAATAATAAATATAAGTCTGAATCGGTTAAAATCCTTGAATCTATTGAACAGTTTGCCGACAAGAGCGAATCCAAAGGATGGAGTTTTCCAACATCAAGATTTAAATTCAGTCAGTTAACACCTATAGAAGAGGAATCACTTGCCCTGGCAGCCTTTAAAGAAATTTTGCCTGAATCGGCGGCAGTCGAAGGTATCAGCCAATGGCTAATTTTACAGAAAGAGACTGAAGACTGGGGACGGAATTTCCGGACAGCCGGTATTATTGCCTCTCTTCTAACTAATTATTCTGCAAGTATCGGTGATAGGGGAATACCTGTAATTAAAGCGAACGGAAAAGTCCTGCGACTTTCAGAGACGGAAGCAATAACAGGTAGTTACACTTTGACACTTAATCCTCGGGATATCTCGGGAAAAAGAATTCAAATTGAAAGAGAGTCGGGTATTCCTGCATGGGGTGGAATTATAAGCCAATATATCTCTCCGATTAATGAAGTAAAAAAGTCTAAGACGGGTGAACTTTCAGTTGAAAAGAAATTATATAAAGTTGTAGACGGCAAGAAAACTGAATTGAAATCGACAGATGAGATAAAACAAGGCGATAAACTTTCTGTCGTTTTGACAATTGATTGCAAGAAAGAGATGGATTATGTGGCAATAATCGATAATAGAGGTACGTTTATGCAGCCTGATGAGTGGGTTTCCGGTTATCGGTTTATAGACGGAATCGGAGCTTATCAGGAGATTCGTTCCGACAGGACGTCCTTCTTTATTGAAACGTTACCCATAGGGAAATTCATTATAAGCTATGACTGCAATGCAGACCGGGAAGGAACTTATTCGGTAGGAATCGTGCAGGTTCAAAGTCAATATTCACCGATGCAGGCCGCTCATTCTCAGGGAATGGAATTAAAAATAGGAGATTAAGGGCTCGGATTTTAACAAAATTTGTGCGACGTGGTTTAACCGCAAGCAGGGATGGGAAATTAGCTTCAATCAAGATTAACAACCAGTCCCTCTTTATTCAGGATAACATCAGGGAAAACTTCCTGTGCCTCTTTAAGAAACAGAGAATCATCGTTATAGCGCGAAGAGTAATGGCCGGTGAGAAGTTTTTTGACGCCTGCATCACGGGCTACCATTGCAGCCTGACGGGCCGTGGAATGTCCTCTTTCTATGGCATCCTGACGACGATCTTCAAGATAGGTGGTTTCATGAAAGAGTAGATCGACCGGACCGATTTTTTTTGCAAGGTCAGGGATATAGGCAGTGTCGCTAATATGGGCATAGGAATGCGACGGTGAAGGATTTGTGGTAAGATATTTGTTTGGGATAATTTCCCCGTCAGGTTTTACGAAATCCTCACCGGCTTTGATCTTTTTCATCAATGAAACCGGCACATTATGAAATGAGGTCATTTCCGGATTTATATGACGCTCCTTAGGTTTCTCCTCAAAAATAAATCCTACGGCAGGAATCCTATGTTCAAGGGGTACTGTTCTGACGGTCAGTGCTTTTGTCTCAAGGATAATTTTTTCTTCCGGACGAATGACATTAAAATTAAGTTGAAAAGGAAGGTCACGGCTGAAATAATCAAAAATTCTTGTGAGTTGATTCTTGCCTTCTTCAAAAGTATGAATTGTTATTTCACCGCCGACTCCTCCTAAGCCCAAGGTGCCGATAAGTCCCGGCAATCCGAAAACATGGTCACCATGAAGATGGGTTAGAAAAATGTGACGAAGTTTTGAAAAAGAAAGCCGTTGACGCATGAAGGCAAGTTGCGCCCCTTCCCCGCAATCTACCATATAAAGAGATCCCCTGTGTTGCACCACGGTGGAAGATGGCTGGTGGCGAAGAGAAGGACGTGCGGAACCACATCCAAGAGTATGGATGGAGAAAGAACTCATTGCACATGCTCCACTTTAAAATCACGGGCAAGGCCTCCTGTTCCGGTCTCTTTATAAAGAG
>JAFLTN010000067.1 GCA_022510445.1 Muribaculaceae bacterium
AGTCTTAAATTGTTTTCGATAAGCCCCTGAAGAGACAATATGCATTTTACACCGGCAGGATTCCCTTCTTCAAAAAGATGACTGATTATGTCTTTGAGTTTATTTTGAGCGCAAGCTGCTTCTTCAATACGGTTTTCAAGACAGAGTCTTGTCAGATTCAGAATTGCCTTGGGAAATGCGTTTGCCAAAACCGATATCACCCCTGAACCGCCCCGTTTCATTATTTCGCACGTGAAGGCGTCGTCGCCTGATATCACATTGAAATTTTCCGGTTTATTATCTATTATTTCCCGGATTTGTTCCAAATTACCCGAGGCTTCCTTTATGCCGGTTATATTGGGAATTTCTGCTAATTTTAATGTGGTTTCTGCAGTTAAGTTAACTCCGGTGCGCGACGGGACATTATAAAGGATTATCGGCAGGGGTGAATTTTCCGCAATCTTTTTATAATGCATGAATAAGCCGGTCTGAGTGGGTTTATTATAAAATGGGGTGACCGAGAGAATAGCCGAATAGCCTTTAAGATCTCTTTCCTTAATTACCCTTACAACCCTTTCCGTATTGTTGCCTCCTATTCCGATTATCAGAGGAACACGGCCGTCAACTTTTGACCTGATGAAATCTGTCAGGAGAATTTTCTCTTCAATAGAAAGCGTAGGAGTCTCGGCAGTAGTCCCCAGTGCAACGACATAATTGCATCCTCCTTGAATCACATGTTCAATGACAGCAGTCAGACCATCGAAGTCGATTGTCAAATCTTTTTTGAACGGTGTCACAAGGGCTACGCCCACACCTTCTAACTTAAATTCAGCCATTGGAGGTTTGTTTTTGCAAATTTAACTCTTTATTTGCTGAATTAATCTTTCCGTGATGTCGATTTGTATTTTTTAACGGAGAATCTTCATTTATTTTTTTATCGGTGCTTTTTCTTGCGTATTTATGATTTTTATTGTTTCGATTATATGGTTTCCGCTTTCTTTTACTTTTTACATTGTCAAGTTTATAATCCGGACCGGGTTCAAAACCTTCCGGGAGAGAGATTTTGGTTACTTCTTTTTCAAGCAATTTTTCAATTGCCCGGAAATATCTTATCTCTTTCTCATTAATCAGAGTGATCCCTTTTCCTTCCTTATCGGCACGGGCGGTTCTTCCGATTCTATGAACATACTCCTCCGCTTCTCTCGGGACATCATAGTTTATTACAGTCTGGATATTATCAATGTCGATGCCCCTTGAAATAATATCTGTCGCTACGATTATATTTATTCTTTCCGCCTTAAACTTCAGCATCACCTCTTCCCGTTTATCCTGTTCAAGGTCGGAATGCATCTCGGCGACGTTATATTTGTGTTTCCTTAATTCTTTAGCCAGTTCTTTAACCTTGGCTTTTGATGAGGAAAATATTATGACTTTTTGGGGTTGTTCTGTCTCGAAGATTTTTAATAACAAAGGAAGCTTCTGATAATCAAAGCAAAGAAAAGCCCCCTGGTTTATTTTATCTGCCGGTTTGGAGACAGCGATCTTTACTTCAACAGGATTTGAAAGAATCTGTGAAGCGAGCTGCTGTATTTTAGGCGGCATAGTGGCTGAGAACATTAAAGTTTGTCTTTCTTTTGGCAAATGGCTGATAATCTTCATTATATCGTCGAGAAAACCCATATCGAGCATTCTGTCAGCTTCGTCAAGCACAAAAAAAGAGGTTTTAGAAAGATCCACATATCCCATATTTAAATGAGACAGGAGTCTTCCCGGTGTTGCAATGATTACATCCGCACCTTTTTTTAATCCTTTCTTTTGTTGATCATAGGTGTTACCATCAGTGCCCCCGTAAATAGCCATGGAACTTACTGGTAGGTAGTATGAAAACCCTTGCATCTGACGGTCGATCTGAAGTGCGAGCTCACGTGTGGGAGCCATAACCACGCAATTAATGTTGTCTTCAGGATAATTGTCATTTATAAGACGCTCTATTATTGGCAAAAGGTAAGCAGCAGTTTTACCGGTACCTGTCTGGGCCACGGCCAGGAGGTCTCTCCCTTCCAGGACGGGAGGTATGGAAAATTCCTGAATAGGTGTACACTCCTCAAAATGCATATCATACACCGCATCAAGAAGATCGTCGTTGGTTAATAAATCTTCAAAAGTCATGAGAGTGGTGAGTGTCTGTATGCAAAGTTACAAATAAAATGAGCCATTTTCCAATAAATATCATGAAAAGGGTAAGATTGGTTCTTTATAAAAAAATCGAATTTTTTTAGCATATGATAATTAGTTGTGTAGCAAGTATTAATGAATTTATTTACATTTTTTAACACAAAAAAATCATTTTCTCAAAACAAAATGGGAGCGGCAAAGGTTATATGTTTAAAAACAATTAAATTCAACATAGCAATGAAAACAAATGATACATTTAAGCAGAGAGTTTTAGGTCTTCAAGCCAATTTATTAAGTTTTGCATATCAGTTGACAACAGATAAAGAAGAAGCCCGCGACCTTCTGCAAGACACAACTTTAAAAGCATTAGACAACGAAGAAAAATATGTTGATAATGTTAATTTTAAAGGGTGGATCTTTACTATAATGCGTAATATCTTTATCAACAATTATCGTCAGACAGTAAGGAAAGCCACAGTTATTGATCAAACAGAAGATTTATATCATTTAAATATTTCCCAGGATTCAGGTCTTTCAACACCCGAAGGTTCTTATGCAGTTAAAGAAATTACAGCCGCTCTTGAAAGTTTTTCCGATGATTATAAGATTCCTTTCAACATGTATGTAGCAGGTTATAAATATAATGAAATAGCTGATAAGATGAATTTACCTTTAGGCACAGTTAAAAGTAGAATCTTTTTTGCCAGGAAAAGACTTCGTGAACAACTTGGCGATTTCAGATAATCCATTAACTTCAATTATATCGACCGGCTGAAAAGCCGGTTTTTTTGTCCTCAAGCATAAGAGATCCTTCCCCGGTTGCAGAAGCTAATCTGATTTTGATTAGGAAAACTATGGATAAATAGGTGCTTATAATTATTCATTTATCACAAGGTTTGTAAAGGGATTGTCTTTCTTTGCATATTAATAATTTTAGTATTAATTTTGTAGGAAAGTCAACCATTAGGAATAGGCACACCAGACCATTTCATATAATGAGCCGTTTAATCATAGCAGACGCCGGTTCCACAAAAATTCATTGGGCCCTTGTTGAAACAGGATCTAATGATCACAAGTATGTAAAAACCCCCGGTGTAAATCCGGTTCAGGATTCTGATGAAAATATCATCAATATTTTCAAGGAGGCCTTCAGTGCTTTAGGAGAACCGGCTTCTGTCGGAAAAATATATTATTATGGAGCGGGTTGCGGTTCTTCTTCTTTCATAGAAAAGATAAAGGCTTCACTATCAAAAACATTTAATAAGCCGGAAACGGATGTGAATGTTAATAGTGATATGCTGGGAGCTGCAAGAGGATTGTTCGGCAGAGAAGCCGGGATTGCGTGTATTCTGGGCACGGGATCGAATGTATGTCTTTATGACGGTTTCCGGATTGTTGACAATGTTCCTTCTCTGGGTTATGTTTTAGGTGATGATGGAAGTGGCGCTGCCTTAGGAAAAAGATTTTTGGGCGATCTTTATAAAAGGATTCTGCCAGAAAAGGTAATGTACCTTTTTGAACAGGAATATCACCTGAGTCTCGATGAAATAATATCCAGAGTATATAGACACCCAAGACCTTCCGGATTTCTGGCGTCTTTTGCTCCGTTTCTTCTGAAAAACAAAGGGATGGATTGCATTAAAAAAATCCTGAATGAAGAATTTCAATATTTTTTCTCAAGAAACCTGTTGAATTATCAGGCTAAATATAAGTTGCCGATAAGGATGACCGGATCAATTGCATATAATTTCCGGAATCTCATTCTTGAAATAGCCGCTAAGAATTCCATAGAAATTGGAAAGATAATTGCAGAGCCTTTAGAAGGGTTGATTGATTATCATTTATCCCTGCGGAATAAGGATTGCATTGAATAAAAAAACCTAATCTCTAAGAATCACGATATGAAATTTAAAAGGATATCTTTTTTCATAATTAGTTTTCTAAGCCTTTTTACTCCCCAATATCTCATTGGCCAGGAAATCATAGAGATTGATCCTCTTTTTGAATATCCCACGGCCCCTGAGGAACTGGAATCACTGACAGATAAGTCTAATTATCTTGTAAAGCATTTTTGGGAAGGCTTTGATTTCAAAAATAAGCAGGCGGTAGATCAAAATGCCCTTAACGATGCTTTTTTGGTTTTTTCCACACCGTTGCGTTGGGCTGATCTGCAGGTGGCCAATCAGTCTGTTGACCGGTTGATAGATAAAATCTCAGGTAATCCGACTCTGTTGCTCCAGTTCACTAAAGCAGCTGAAGAGGTTTTATACGGTCCGCGTGCAGAAATATGGGTTGATGAAGTTTATCTTAAATTTGTAGATGCGTGCATCAAGAATAAAAAGATATCAGATTCCCGCAAGGAGAAATTTAACAAAATAAGCCGTAAACTTCACAATACGGCGAGAGGAGAGCAGGCCCCGACATTTAGTTTTGAAAACAAAAAGGGTGAAACTGCTCAATATTTCCCCATGTCTACTCCCACGTTGATTATTTTCGGTAATCCTGAAGATACTGACTGGCGTTTGGCAAGATTGAGAATGGAAACGAATTCCGCTTTAAGTCAGGCATTGGAAAAAGGTAAACTGAACATTCTTTTCATAATTCCCGCCGAAATGGAAAATTGGAAGGAGAGTGTTTCAAATTATTCCGACAAATGGGTGGTTGGCCAAGGCGTTGATATATTAGACACTATAGATATCAGGGTCATTCCTTCAATATATGTAATCGGCAGTGATGGAAAGATTCTGATGAAAAATGTAGCGCTCGACTCAGCCATTGCCACAGTGATGGGCCTTATTGAAAACCCTGCATAAAAATGATCAGATGAAATCGTTAAGTTTATCCAGTCAGATCAAAAGAACTTATTTCAAAGTCACGGGATATTCCTATACAAATCTCGGAAGATTATTTTTACGGCTGTTCATCGGGATAATGCTGATGCAGTTCGGCATAAGGCAGATTGTCAATATTGAAGAATTGAAATATGTTTTCCCGTCAGTGATCGGTATGGGAGCCCATGCCTCGCTGATAGTTATGATTTGCATTGAGATAGTTTGTTCCACATTCATAATGTTCGGCTTTTTAACAAGGTTAATGGTAATACCTCCCTTAGTTTCAATGATATTGGCTGAATATTATCTTCTTCATGATTATGTGGTGGAGCATGCCTATCAACTCGACTGGCAGCAATTAGGGTATCTTCCTATTATGTTTATGGGCGTTTACTTTTTCCTGTTGCTTGTGGGTCCCGGAAAAATCTCTGTGGATTATTTCCTCTCATTGTATATTATACACACCGAAAACAAGAGTGAGGGAGAACTGGAGGAAGTATGAAAATCGCAGTTTTAACATCAGGAGGGGTAGACAGTGCCGTTGTCGTGCACAAGTTGAAAAATGAAGGTCATGACCTGCATCTGTTTTATATCCGGATAGGAAATGATAACGGAGAAGGGGATTGTTCCGCCGAAGAAGACATAGAGATGTGTGAACTGATCGCAAAGAAATATGATCTTCCTTTGACTGTGGTTTCCCTTCATGAGGAATATTGGGATCATGTAATGGAATACACTCTCCACACCGTTAAGGAAGGGTTGACACCTCATCCCGACATGATGTGTAATAAACTCATAAAGTTCGGTTTTTTTGAAGAGAGATGGGGGAAAGATTTTGATAAAACCGCTACAGGTCATTATGCATCTGTCAAGAAATTAAACGGTAAATATTATCTTGCCACAGCAAAGGATCCGATAAAAGATCAGACAGATTTCCTTGCTCAGATTTCTCAGGAACAGCTCTCTCATCTTATTTTCCCTTTAGGCGACCTTCCCAAAGCGGAGGTAAGAAGAATTGCTTTGGAAGCCGGACTCCCCAATGCCGGTAGAAAAGATTCACAGGGCATCTGTTTCTTAGGGAAAATAAATTACCGTGATTTCATTAAAAGACATCTGGGAGAAAGAGAGGGGAATATTATAGAACTTGAGACGGGTAAAATTTTAGGAACCCATAAAGGATTCTGGTTCCATACCATAGGCCAAAGAAAAGGCCTTGGTTTGGGTGGGGGACCTTGGTTTGTCGTGTCAAAAGATATAGACACGAATACAATTTTTGTATCTAAGGGTTATGACACTCCCAAACAATATGGCCGTGAGATATTTTTGACGGAGCCTCATTGGATAGCCGATTCTCCCTTTACGGGGAACGGCCCGGATTCTGTAAAAGTGGCGTTTAAAATCAGACATGTGCCGGAATTCCACACCGGAGAACTTAGAATTTCGGAAAGTGGCAAATCGTTGTTATTATTATCAGACCAGGATGTTCAGGGAATCGCTCCGGGACAATATGCCGTCATTTATACTCCCGACCAAAACTTATGTCTTGGTTCAGCTCTCATTTCTATAAATCCTGATCAAAAACTTTAAAGAGCCAACGATATATGGAAAACATATATAAACTTGAATTAATCGGAATAACATATAATCAAATTGAATCGGGTGTTTATGCCCTTATTCTTCAGCAGGTCGGAACCACCAGGAGGATACCGATTATAATAGGTTTCCCTGAAGCCCAGGCAATTGAATGTAAGCTCCAGGAAATAAAGACACCACGGCCTTTGACTCATGACACTATGATATCCTCGTTGTCATCATTCGGCATAAGGCTCGAAAAGGTGATGATCAAGAAACAGGAAAACGGCGTTTTTGCCGCAGACCTGTTTTTCACCGATGGCGTGAACGAGAGAATTGTGGATGCACGTTCTTCAGATGCTGTGGCTTTGGCTATCAGGGTAAATGCTCCGATTTATACCACCGAATCTGTATTGCTTGAATCGGGATTCGATTCAAAAGATAAAAGAGCGCCACGTCAGTCGGATCGGATGGAATCATCAAGACGAATGGTGGTTAAACCCTCTTCCGGAAATAATAAATATGAATCAATGACATTGCAGCAACTTTCCGAAGCCATGATGAAAGCATCGGAGGCTGAAGACTATGAGGAAGCTGCCCGGATCAAAAGTGAGATTGACCGACGCAACGAAAATAAAACCGATTCTTTATAATTACAGAATAAAATTTCTCTCTTCACATAATTCTTTCTATGGTAAAAACCGGAATCATAGGTGCCGACAGCCCGTTAGCGGGGGAATTAATAAGAATTCTTATTAATCATCCTGAAACCGACATTGTTACTTTATATGCACCTGCAAGAAACGGAAGAAGTGTCTCTTCCTTACATTATGGACTGATAGGGGAATCTTTGGTTAATTTCACCGATAAGATAAATCCCGAGGATCTGGATCTTATTTTTATTACCGATAACTCCGAGACGGGCGTTTCCTTGCTTGAGAATCTCGATAAATGGCCTGAACTGAGGGTGGTGGACCTTTCACCTGAGAGATTTTTCGCTCAAACCTCAAAAAGTCTTGAATATGGCCTTTCGGAAATTAATAGAAAAGCGCTTGTAAGAGGTGCCAGACATGCTGTCATACCATCCACTCCGGCCGCTGTGGCACTCGTGGCCCTGCATCCTCTTGCCAGGTTTCTTCTCCTTAATTCCTCTTTGGAAATTGAACTTTCCATGCCTGAAGATCAGTTTAAGGAGATAAAAGACATGGCTTTAATAAGGGAAGAACTGTCGCAGCAATTGAAAAAGATTCAGTCAAGTTTTGAGGAGGATATAAAAATCAGTGTCCTGAAAACCTCTACTGACAGCCGTTATATCGAATTAAGAACTGTGGTTGACTGTTCTTTGCCAATAGATGAAATCGCTAAAATCTACGATAATATTTATGACGATCATAATTTCACCTTTATTTCATTAACCCCGGTTTCCCGGAAAGAGGTGGAAGGAACTCAAAAGATAGTGATATCTCTTAATAAAACCTCTTCAGGCAAACTTGAAATTTATGCGGTTGCCGACTCTCGTTTAAGAGGAGGAGCGGGTGATGCAGTCCATATGCTTAACCTTCTTTTCAGTTTGCATGAAAAAACCGGACTTTATTTAAAGTCAACAAGTTTTGGACTTCCTGATGAACAGGAATCTGCCTCTTCTTCATGGTTTGCCTGAGATAAAGAGCATCTTTCCCGGGAAAAAATAGTTGCAATAAAGAATATAACCTTTAATGACGGATTGAATGTCGGTTAATAAAGTTATTTTACTCGGAAATATTGGCGGGGATCCCGAAATCCGGTATCCGGAAAAAGACCGGCCTGTTGCTTTTGTGTCTCTTGCCACCAACGAAACCAATAATGGCGGGGGAATTGAAGTGACTGAATGGCATAATCTCGTGTTCCTTGGAGAATTGGCATTGATGGCGGAAAGATATATAAGAAAAGGCACCCAGCTTTATGTTGAGGGAAGATTGTCAACAAGAGAATTTACCGACCGTCTGAATATTTCCAGGAAAAGAACCGAGATAATCGTAAATTTTTTTGAAATTCTCAGCAGAAAATAAATTACTATAAACCTATCTAATAAATATAAACTGAATAAATGAGAAAATGGCGCATTGAAGATTCAGCAGAAATCTATAACATAGGAGGATGGGGTCTTAAATATTTCTCAATAAACGATAAGGGGCATGTTCAGGTCACCCCTCGGGAAGGGTGTGCTCCCGTTGATCTTAAAGAAGTCATGGACCAGCTTCTTGTCAGGGATGTTTCGGCTCCTGTTCTTTTAAGGTTCCCTGATATTCTCGATGACAGAATCAGGAAAATTTCCATGTGTTTTAAAAAGGCCGCCACAGAATATAAATATGAAGGACAGAATTTTGTGGTCTATCCGATAAAGGTCAATCAGATGCGTCAGGTGGTGGAGGAAATTGTAAGCCATGGAAACAAATATAATATAGGTCTGGAAGCGGGTTCAAAACCTGAGCTTCATGCAGTGCTTGCTGTGAATCCGGCTTCTAATTCTCTGATCATCTGCAACGGTTATAAGGATGAGGACTACGTGGAATTAGCCCTTCTTGCCCAAAAAATGGGAAGAAGAATTTATATAGTGGTTGAAAAACTCAATGAGCTTAAACTTATCGCCGATGTGGCCAAACGTCTGAATATAGAGCCTAATCTTGGCATAAGAATCAAACTGTCGTCATCCGGAAGCGGAAAATGGGAAGGTTCCGGAGGGGATGTAAGCAAGTTTGGCCTTAATTCCTCCGAATTGCTGGATGCACTTTCGTTCCTCGAGAAACACGGCTTAAAGAATTCCCTGAAACTAATCCATTTCCATATCGGGAGCCAGATAACCAAAATCCGGAAGATTAAAAACGCCCTTCGTGAGGCTATGCAATTTTATGTGCAGCTGTCGAAAATGGGATTTGAGATTGAATTTGTGGATATCGGAGGTGGTCTGGGAGTGGACTATGATGGAACAAGATCTGCAGTGGGTGAACATTCAATGAATTATTCTATTCAGGAATATGTTAATGATTCAGTTTCTGCTCTTACAGATGTGTGTATAAAAAATAATCTTCATCAGCCGAATATTATAACTGAAAGCGGGAGGTCGCTCACCGCTCATCATTCTGTTCTTATAATAGAAGTTCTTGAGACGACGCAGCTACCGATATGGAACGACAATGAGGATATAGATGAGGATGCCCATGAATTAACTAAGGAACTTTACAATATATGGGATAGAATCAATCCCACCACAATGTTTGAAGATTGGCACGATGCCCTGCAGATCAGAGATGAGGCTCTCGAACTGTTTAGCCTTGGATTGCTCGACCTTAAGACAAGAGCTCAGATTGAGAAACTGTTTTGGTCTGTAGCACGTGATGTAAATGATCTCACCAGTTCAATGAAACACCCGCCTGAAGAGCTTAAAAGGGTGGATAAGATGCTCCCGGAGAAATATTTCTGCAATTTCTCTCTCTTCCAGAGCCTTCCTGATTCCTGGGCCATAGATCAGGTTTTCCCTATCATGCCCATTTCAAGACTCGACGAAAAGCCGACCAGACGATGCACGATCCAAGACATCACTTGTGATTCCGATGGTAAAATCAGTATGTTTGTATCTCCTCAGGGAATATCTCATTCTTTACCTGTTCATTCCTTCAAACAAAATGAAAATTATTATTTCGGAGTCTTTCTGGTAGGCGCATATCAGGAGATTCTGGGAGATTTGCATAACCTTTTCGGAGACACTGCCGCCGTTCATATTTCGGTAAATAAGAACGGTTATGAAATTGAACAGATAATTGACGGAGAACCGGTGGCTGATGTTCTGGATTATGTGGAATATAATCCCAAAAAACTGGTTAGGAACCTGGAAACATGGGTAACGGCATCCGTTAAACAGGGTGTCATTACTCCGGAAGAGGGCCGTCAGTTCCTGAATAACTACAAATCAGGATTATATGGCATAACTTATCTGGAAAGAGACTGAATCCGTGATAGTTTCTTATGAGATATTTCCTTAAACTCTCTTATAACGGAAAACCCTTTCATGGCTGGCAGTCTCAGCCGAACGCAGTGACTGTTCAGTCGGTCATTGAATCAGCTTTAAAAACCATTTTCAGAGAAGAGATACCTGTCACCGGAGCCGGAAGAACGGATACGGGAGTCCATGCCAGGAAAATGCTGGCCCATTTCGATACAGACAGCGAAATAACCCGCCCGGAAAGAATATTAAACTCTCTGAACAATCTTGTAGGGAGAAATATCTTTATTGAGTCGGTATTCCCGGTGGAAAATGACACCCATGCACGCTTTGACGCCACAGAACGGACATATAAATATTTTGTTTCTTTTGCCAAAAATCCGTTTTTAGATGAGTTATGTTGGAAATCGAATACTCATCTCGATATGGAGCGGATGAACGAGGCGGCCGGATTTCTGATTCAGACCAAAGATTTCACGTCGTTCGCTAAATTACATTCCGATGCCAGAACAAACATCTGTGATGTAAGGGAAGCCCGTTGGACAGGAATCTCCGATGATATTGAAGCCCGTAAGTTTCTGGGAGATTTAAATCACGGTATCGTTTTCACCATCAGGGCTGACAGATTCCTGAGAAACATGGTCAGAGCCGTGGTGGGCACACTTGTTGATGTCGGCAAAGGGAAACTTTCTGTTGAGGGTTTTGTTGATATTATTAGGAGACAGGATCGTTGTGAGGCAGGAATATCTATGCCCGCGAAAGGCCTGTTTCTCTGGGATATTAAATATCCTTTTGAAGTGTTATAATTTAATAGAATTTTTAGCCATATCTTCTTGCCATGACTGCATCGGATGCTCAAAAAAAGATAAATGAACTCAGAGATCAGCTTCATCGTCATAATCACAACTATTATATTCTTAATACTCCGGAGATTTCGGATAAGGAATTTGATATGATGATGAAAGAGTTGGAAAAATTGGAACTCGAATTTCCTCAGTTTTTTGATCCGCTTTCTCCAACTCAAAGAGTCGGTTCCGACCTGAGTAAAGATTTTGAGCATGTCACCCATGAACGCCCGATGATGTCTCTCTCCAATTCGTATTCAATCGAGGAAGTGGATGAATGGTTCGACCGTATAAAAAAATCACTTGATGGCGATAGTTTCAGTATAGTAGGTGAAATGAAGTTTGATGGAGTTTCAATCTCCATTACTTATCGTAACGGACGTTTGGAAAGAGCAGTGACCCGCGGAGACGGAACCCAAGGTGATGATGTCACTGCCAACGTGAAGACTATCCGAAGCATTCCCCTTGAATTGCAACCGGGCGACTGGCCTGAGTTTTTTGAAATAAGAGGGGAGATCCTTATGCCCTGGGAAGTTTTTGAAAAATTAAACGCTGAAAGGGCTTATAATGAGGAACCTCTTTTTGCAAATCCAAGAAATGCAGCTTCAGGAACTCTGAAAATGAGAAAGTCGGGAGATGTGGCCAAAAGGCATCTGGA
The DNA here is from genome assembly GCA_022510445.1 of Muribaculaceae bacterium. Classification (GTDB taxonomy): domain Bacteria; phylum Bacteroidota; class Bacteroidia; order Bacteroidales; family Muribaculaceae; genus Lepagella. The sequence continues at coordinate 12,040 of JAFLTN010000067.1, forward strand.
TGCAAGATTCTATTATCTTCTGAGCGATAACCTTCCTTTCGACAATCATTATGACAATATGATGGCAGCCCGTTCCTGGGGATTTAAGGTGTCTTCTGCCATGAAACTCTTAAATTCCCTGGAGGAAGTGGATGAATATATAAGTTATTGGGATATTCATAGAAAGGAATTGCCTGTTGCCACTGACGGTCTTGTCTTTAAGGTTAACTCCTTGCGTCAGCAACTTAATCTGGGCTATACGGCCAAATCTCCCAGATGGGCGATAGCTTATAAATTTAATCCTGAAAATGCCTGCACTCAGTTAAGGTTTGTGTCTTTTGAAACAGGGAGAATGGGAATAGTGACGCCGGTGGCAAATCTGGAGCCGGTTTTATTGTCAGGCACAATTGTGAAACGGGCTTCGTTGCATAATGACGATATAATTCAGGAACTGGATATTCACCGGGGAGACTGGCTCTATGTGGAGAAAGGAGGGGAAATTATTCCTAAGATAACCGGTGTGGATGAATCAAGGCGTTTGCCCGATGCCGAGAAGATTCATTTTGTTACAGAATGTCCTGTGTGTGGCACTAAATTAGTGCGGATTTATGGAGAAGCTGCATGGTGCTGTCCCAACAGGTATGGATGTCGTCCGCAGATAACTGGAAAAATAGAACATTTCTGTGCGCGAAGAATGATGAATATCGATGGGATTGGGGAAGAAACAGCGGAACTGTTATTTGATTGCGGACTGGTAGAAAGAATTGCCGATCTGTATGATCTGAAGCAGGCACAACTTGAGGCTCTGGACCGGATAGGAGAGAAGACTGCTTCAAGAATCATAGAGGGAATCGAAGATTCAAAGAAAGTGCCTTTTGAAAGAGTTGTCTACGCACTGTCAATACCCAATATCGGAGAAACGACTGCCAAGAGGTTGGCTTTGGCTGTGAAAAGCATGGAAAAATTGCTTTCAATGACAGAAGAAGAACTCACAGCCGTTCCTGACATCGGACCGGTGATCGCGAAATGTATATATGATTTCCTGCGTGATCCGATAAATATTGATAATATTGCGAGATTAACGGCCGCAGGTGTTCAGATGCGGCTCTCAGAAGATAAAATGCTTCCACAGGGGGATGCACTTTCAGGGAAAACGATAGTGATTTCCGGAACATTCAGCCATCATTCGCGTGATGAATATAAAGATATGATTGAGAGGGAAGGTGGTAAGAATGCGGGAAGCATATCAAAAAATACCTCTTTCGTACTTGCAGGGGAAAATATGGGTCCTGCAAAAAAAGAAAAATGTAAAAAATTAGGAATTCCGATCATTTCCGAAGATGAATTTTTAAAAATGTTGCCTGAAAAGTCTGAACAGTGATTGTAGACTTACTTTTCCCGCTTTCTTTAACAAAATTTATTGAGTAGAATCCTATAATAATTGGGGTTTTGAAGCGTTAAAATTATATAAAATAATAATTGTAATCAACATAACTCCAAATGAAAACTCTAAAATTTAATTGCCTATGGTAAATGATTCCGCATTAATCTCAAAAGGCTTAAGTCCTGAGATAACCTTAAAATCCCCTCGTAGTAGTTCAATAGCATTTATT
>JAFLTN010000068.1:0-288 GCA_022510445.1 Muribaculaceae bacterium
TGAGGGTTTCCGACCCTTTCCCGATATTTCTATGGGTGTAAGAAATTGCCGCCGCAACTCCCAAATCGCCCTCGGAATTTGTGCCTTCCAACTCAAACGACACAGTTTGGCTTCTTGCCGGTGTCAGCAAGATATAGGCGTCAAGCATATTTTTACCGTCTTCTGTTCCGGCATTTTCAAATGTGATGTTGATGAATTTCAGTATGCTTAAGCGCGACAGAGAACTATAAGTGCGGTCCACCATCGCTTGATTGTAAGGCCGGTCGGCGCGTATGAAACAATTTTCAT
>JAFLTN010000068.1:298-13628 GCA_022510445.1 Muribaculaceae bacterium
CCCGGTTTCAGATATTCCTTCCCGCTTGTATAGATTTCTATGTCTTTATAAATTTCCGGTTGCACAAGCCTAATGAAATCCCTGGGGGAGAGGCCCAGTGAAGGATTATAGTCAAGGATATAGCGTATGTCTTTTATGTAATATTTCTCATGTGAATGGATATCGCCTGTCGGTCGGGAATAGGGAGGATTGATTTTCAATGTCAGGTCCACAAGGTGGCTGCCGTAGGTGGTGTCGGCGTTAAACGTCACATATTCCTTGCTGAATCCGTAGTAGCCGTTGTTCTTAAGTAAGTTGGCTATATGGTCGCGTTCCGTCTCGAGCATGCTCCGGTCAAGCGGGCTGCCGGGTCGAATTATAAAATGGGCTGAATCCTTCATTACAAGATTCCGGAACGTACTGTCGGGAAATTCATAATCCACAGAATTTATCGTGTATCTTATTCCGGGATTTATAGTGTATTTCACCTTTATTTTATTCTTCTTGTCATTTACTATTGTGTCGGCTGAAGTGGTGGCATATAGGAATCCTTTATTGATCATGGCTTTAGTCAACTGATCCACACTTGCCTGCATCAATGTGGAGTCGTAGATCACCGGAGCCTCTCCTAATTTCCTCACCCATTTATTATACCATTTTGTGGAATCCTTTCCACTCATATTGTAGACTCCGAGACGCAATTTAAGACTCCACAACATCTTATGGTTGGGCATCTGACGTATAAAGGTACTTAATTCTGACGCTTCCACCTGTTTGCTTGAATCATTTATCTCAATGTTCACTTTGTCAAGCAGGTAGTTTCCTTCAGGCACATGACGCGTGGAACTGCAACTCGAAAAGAGCCACAACACACTCATAACAATTGCGATATATAATCCGCAGCGTTTCAAAAGGCGATATTATTTCAATTAGCAAAATTAATCAGACTATATCTAATAAAAAAATTTAGACCCCAGGTCAACTGCATCAAATTTTAGCCTTTGAGAGCATATCCTTTAAATAATCCTGCGAAAGGCGTGCCTTGAACCTTCTTTTCTTCAGGCTGCTTTTGTCATCATGAGCCTTTACAATCTGCCTAGCCAGCTTCCTGATTGTCGAGAGGTTTATTGCCAAGTGCCGAACATCTCACATCCTGGGTAGGTCTGGCGCCTGGCAACAACGAGAGCGCAGGTAAAAAAGCTCGCACACCAACCAGGGAAACAAAGCCACCAAGGCAATAATGACAGAATGTGCTTGGAGTGCGACAAGGACAAAAAGAACCTATTTCTCAGCCCGGTATAAGAAACTTGCAGCCCGCAGAGGGAAGAATCGCGCATTGGTCGCGATTGCCGCAGAGATGCTCAAAATGGTTTACCACATGCTCAAAGACGGCACGGCCTGGCCTAAACCGACCGAGAGGCAAAGATTGTTGCTTAGAGCACGCGAATGAAAATTCCTGACCAGTCCGGTCGTTTTAAAACCTGAACTGCACAACCCATAGCCGCATGTGGCAGATGCCATGTGTTAATCTTTCTTTGTGTCAAAAATTAGTTTAACAAACAGAGATGCTGATTTTTCAGCATCTCACAAATTGAATATTTACGAATGAAAAAAGATAATTTCATCACTTATAACAGCACTGATGAGCTCTCATAAATCCGGACTTTATCAAATAAATAATGCGGGAAGTTTAGGCATTATCTATTCAAGCCTTCATAATATGCTTTACTCAAGTTAGGATACTGGGCTTCCATCCGAGCTCGGTTACTGATTACCTTAATCAATGGGAATTTTCCATCGTTTGAAGATGACTTTGCCTTATTTACATATTCAGCTATTAAGGGAATTTCTCTCTGTGTGATATCTCTATCATGGTTTACCATTACCACATAAAGGGGATTATATCCATAAATCTTATCGTTACCTTTATTAATTTGATCTTGTAAAAATAAATCCCATTTTTCTTTTGCATTGTCTGAGAGCCAGCTCAACCCATAATATCTCATGAATCCGTATGAATATGGAAACTTTTGTTTTTCTTCTTTAAGTAAAGCCCCCTCTGACAAACCTTGATTATTTGAAATAAAATTCATTTCTTCAGAAAGGTAATCCAACATCGCAACTTGCTCTTTTTCATTCTCATTGATCTCCTCAAAATCACCTTTTTGAATTTTTTCATCAATGGATGAATATGATGGTCCACATGCTGTAATGAAAGATACCATCAAAAAGATTCCTAATAATTGTTTAATTTTCATATTTTTTATTTTTGTTAATATTTTTAGTTTTAGCAAATCTTGGCTAACAAAGAGCCAAGTAAAGGATGACGTTTCGACTCCCCATGTGATGAAAACCCATGGAGATGGAGGATTATATTTCGTCTGAATCTAAAGAAAATGAATACCATTTATTCTTAGAGGAGAGAAATGAACCTGAATATTCAGCTGTACTTATCTTCCCAATATAAAATGTAAGCTCTCCATCAAAATAACCCGTTGGCTGACCGCTTGAGTTAAATTCATAGATTTTCATGCGCCCATTTTTCTTCTCCCCGCGTAAGGGTATGTAGGCACCGCTTCCGGTTTTTGTGTATCGATACATACCTTCCACTATAGCATACTCATCTTCGTCCAAGCCATCAAAATAGAGTTTCATCTCAATAGGGTAATCTCCAATTTTACCGTGGAAATTCACTTCTACTCCATCTTGCGGAGCGTTGTCCATCACATCATCCTCAGCATAATAATCATCGGAATAATCGTCTTTTCTTTGCGTATTATATGATTCCTGCGATGAATAGGTGCCGGGGTTATTAGAGTTATAATCATCGTTTGAGGAATTATAATCCTCATGATAGGAATTATAATCCTCATGATAGTCATAATAATTCTCATGCGAGCCATAATAATCGCTATCCAGACCGCCGGTTAAGGAATGGGCAAAAGTCACCCCTCCGGCTATAGGGAATCCGATACCGACTGCTACAAGCAAAATATCAATAAGTTTAAACTTGATATATCTCTCCGGAGATTCATATCGGCTTTGAGCAACTAACTTTATAATCAAAATTATGGTACCAATAAACGGCAGTAAAGGCCACAATATGTTCCAAGGAGAAGAATCGGAATCTCTTAAACGTCTTATGGTTAATGCCAGAGAAGGCACTATAATATAAAGATTGAAAAGGGCCACCAGTACACAACCGGCAATGATACCTCCACCACTGAAAGAACAGAGGAACAGACCTAATCCTGAGATAGCGAAAGTAGCTATACACAAGAAGAGATACGACCACCAGAAAGAAGCTCTTGAGGTGTAGCCCTTAAAATCCGCATATCTTTTAACAAACGGCTCTAACAGATAGGTCTCTGTATAAGATTGGGGTTCAGAACCATACTCAGTCGGTTCATTAATTTGCTGCATATCTTCATTTTGCTGCTTATTTTCAGTAACAGGTGGAGGAGTAAAATTGTGAATCGGCTCCTCAACGGGAGATTGAGCTTTACTCTCAGTTGCATCGGAGTCGTCTTGCAACCATTCTCCACAATATCTACATTTTTTTGCCACTGCCTTAATGGTTTCTCCACAATAAGGACAAGTCTTGTTTTCTTCCTGCATAATAAATATTAATAATTATAATGGAAGGTGTTATTCCGGGTTAAAATATTAATTTTCTAATTTCCATCTGACGTTCTCAGGAGATCACGTCTGTGAAGGGTTTATTTCTTCTTTTTTGAAGAGGATTTCTTTTTCGATTTTTTATTTGATTTTTTATTGTTTTCAGATTTTTTATTTCCCTGACTCAATTCTTCAGGAGTTATTTTGTAATATGTGGCATCTCTACCAAAAAAGCCATGATTGATTTCACAGGTCATCATACCGGCATCAATTTTTATGTCTTTCATGGCTTCCTTATCTTTATTCATGTCGTTAAACATATCTTTAAAGAAAGCTGAAACTTGCTTTGATACCTCGTTATTTACTTTTGTGTTCAACTTTTTGTCTTCATCCAGACTTTTTAGGCCATGGAAAAACATTGAACCCATATCTCCCTTAAGAAAGTCATATAAAATCTCATCGTCTCCGGTGGAAATTTTACTTTTCTCAAATTGAGTATCAAACGAATTCATATCATATCTAAGGATGATTTCATCTTTTCCTTTTTGAGTCCAGGTTCCGGAGATACGCACCAAATACGGTATGTCTGTTTCATTTATCCAATCGTCATATTTAACTATTCCTGAAAAAAATTGGGAGAAAACACCACTTGAATTTGAATATTCGCCATTCTGAAATACAATAACCTCCTCTATGGTGATTTCATCAGTGTCGCCCTTTAGATAATCTTCCCATTCTGTCTTCCATGCTCCCTCAAATTTTCCTGCGATATCTTCCTTTGAACAGGAATTAAAGAAAAGAGCGACAAGAGATAAAATAAAAATGTTAACAGAAAACTTATTCATCATCCATTGAATTTTTACGGGCTTTCACATGAGCGCCCGCAATTGAAAAACCTATAATTACACCAATAATGGCTCCTATAGTAGTATTCCCAATCAGATAACCCGTGAATCCTCCGGCTATAATCCCCCAAGCCAAGCCTAAAAGCCAACATAATATATAACCAAGCAGCGGAATTTGCATTAGAACTACTCCACAAATAGCTACAGCGAGACCCAATTTCCAGGAATCGGTCAATCCCCATATAAGTCCTCCTATACCCAAAAGCTCATAATAAATCCAATCAGAAGATCCGGATTTTTCTTTTACTACCGTCACGGCAGGAGCCGGGTTTACTGCAGCTGCGGGGGATGGGCTTACAATAGCTGCCCGAGCCGGACTCTCAGTAGCGGCAGGGGAGGGGCTCACAGTTATTTTTTCTTGAGGTTTTTCAAGCCATTCGCCACAAAATCTACATTTCTTTGCCACAGATTTTATTCTTTCCCCACAATACGGACAATTAATATCTGCATAGGTCAATAAGTTACCTACTATTTGCTGGATTTGTTCTTTTTTGTCTTCCGAAATTTCTTTATGATTGTTCATTATATATATATTTAAATTTATAAACAAGGAGCCAATTAAAAAGAACTATAAATAGACTTCCGGCGCTTGTTCTATTGAGTTTGCAAGCACATAACTTTTTTATGTTATAATCTCATAGATAAATGCTTATTCATTATTAATACACCAAAGACGCGAGGCTTTTCTTGCTCCACGTCTTAGTTTATCAGGTATCGCCTAACACCTTTCGGGAAAGACTTGAAGAAAAGCCACCCCACGTCGATTCAATATGATGAAGCAGTCCGTGCGACGGCTTTATACATAACAAACCTTCATGGTCTTTTCTCCAGTTGGTTCTCCCGATTACTAACTGGCGATTTAGATAAACAGAACTAACTGGCAAGATGCCTTTGGCAAAGTCATATTTTTACAAGATCTCTTTCTTGCGGGAAATTATTTTTCCCTAAACGACTTTATGGCAAATATAATTATTTTTGTCAATATCCCAAAGACAAAGGGCGGCTTTGTTCTGTAAAATTAATTTTTGATATACGCGATTTCAAATTGTGAATTAATTTGAACCGGATTTTTGTGCAGTGTTTCTAAATTGTGCAATACCTTTATTCATGGCCTGTAGACATAGACTTTCCAGAGATTCATCGTTTTGTATTTGCCGGTTAAGCCAATTTTTAATTTCTCTTTGAGTAGCCATTTTCCAGTCTTTTATGGAATCAGAATATAGGGCATAATATTTTTTGGTTGAAATCATGGTGAAATTATATGTGATTATCTCCAAAGGATGAACGTCAGGCCTTATCTCTTTTTACGTTTTTTGATCTTCTAAATCATTGCCATCAGGGTGTAATGTCATAACATAATTTCAACAACCGAAGTTGTATCATTCGGTTGTGATTCTTCAATAATTTCAGCACTCCGGTTCCTCTTCTCAATTTCAGTGTTTGTAACTGTCCCAGCGGTTTTTGATTGGTTTATAACATCGTCAATCTTTTAAAAGCAACTTTTAAAATATTTCAAATTCTCCAATACAATCGTGATTTTAGAATTCCATGCGATTTTTTTATTTGTTTACGAATAAATTTTCTGTAACTTTACACCGTGTGCAGAAACGCTAACCATTGGATTAAGGAATGAAGCCAATTTTAGAAAAAGAGTATTTCCTGTCGGCCAACGATGCAAATGCAGAAGGCATTCTTTCGCTGACTTCGCTCACATCTAATATCATTGATATTGCCACAGATCATGCCAACGCTCTTGGCATCGGAAATCCTTCAATGATCGACATGAACGCCGGATGGATTCTCTCGCGTTTGACAATTGATCTGCAGGAAGCACCGAAAGTTAACACCAACTATATTCTGAGAACCTGGATTGAAGATTTCAATCGCCATTTCTCGGTGCGTTGCTTCAGCATATCTTCTCCCGAAGGGAAAATTTATGGTTATTGCCGCACTATTTGGTTGGTGATGGATGCGGAATCTCATAAAAATCTTGGCCTTTCTCACTTCAATCTCCCCGAGGATTTAATCCTTGGAGAAAAGGCTCCGATTCCCACACAGCAAAAACACATCCCGATTGTGGCAAGCGAAGAGGAGGGTTCCGGAAAATTCTTGGTGGCCACTCAAGATCCCACTATTTACACATTTAAATATTGCGACCTTGATTTTTATCGGCATGTCAACACTGTGAGATACGTCACTCTTTTGCTTAATCAGTTCACGCTTGAGGAACACGATGATACAAGGGTGAAGCGTATTGAATTGTCGTTCCTCCATGAAGCCTCTTTCGGTATGGAGACTCTTCTCCTGCGCTCGGATTCTCCCGAAGATCCTCTTTTATCTTCTTTCCTCCTGATGGACAACAAAGATAAAAAGCAACTCCTTTTTGCAAGAATGAAACGAGAGCCTTTTACGAAATGAAAGAAATAGAAGAGATGTTGGCGGCAAGCGGTATTGCACCTACACCCGTGAGAAAATTGGTGTATAAGTGTTTCGAAAATTCAGTGGGACCTTTATCTTTGTCCGATCTGGAAACATTGCTCGATTCCGTCGACAAATCCACTATATCCCGCACTCTCAACACGTTTCGTGAGCATGATCTGCTTCATTCCTTCACAGATGGTTCTTCTTCGGTGAAATACGAATTGTGCCATTCAAAAAATCATGGCGAACACGACGACCAGCATGTGCATTTCAGATGTGAGAAATGTGGGGAGACAAAATGCCTGCAGGATGTGAAAATCCCCGATGTACTGCTCCCGGATGGTTTCCTTAGGCACGAAGTGACTTATGTGATCACGGGAATTTGTGATGCTTGCTCCAAAACCCTCCGATGATTCAATAAATAGATATCCTTATCATCCGCTGTCAATAACAATGCAAAAACCGCAGTTTAAATACTCAAACATCTGGTTCACAATCTCCGCGTTGCTGACCATACCATTGCTTATTGACATCTGCACGGCCTGTCATCTGTTTTCGCTTTGGATTGCCTGGTTGCTCTTCTTCCTGATCTGCCTGGTGTCTATTGTGAGGTTATGGCATGCTTTTGCCCAACATCTTTATAAGTTTGCATGGGGACTCATCGGCCAACTTTTACTGGGAGCCTGTGTCCTTATCTTCTTCCAATTGTCTTACAACAGGGTGATCGAGACACCGGTGAGTAATCCTATCACCCCCGCGGTGGTAGACATAAAGGATCCTCTGATAAAGCCGGATTCGGTACATAAGACCACAAAACCGGAAACAGAAGCCAAAAAAGATGTCGCTCCGAAGGAGGAAGAAAAACACGAAAAGAGCGACATACACGTTCATGAATCACGTTAACAACCTAAAAAACATAAATTTTTAATCTTCTTTTAAGAAAAAACTATGAAAAAACACAATTTTTATGCCGGCCCAAGTATCATGAGCCAATTTACAATAGATGCTACGGCAGATGCTGTAAAAAATTTCGCTGATATGGGGCTATCTATCCTTGAAATATCTCACCGCAGCAAGCAGTTCCAGGCTGTGATGGATGAGGCTGTGGCTCTTTTCAAAGAACTTCTTGAAATTCCCGAAGGCTACAGTGTGCTCTTCCTCGGCGGCGGTGCAAGCCTGCAGTTCGCAATGGTGCCGATGAATATGTTGAAGAATAAGGCTGCTTATCTCGACACAGGCGTATGGGCAAGCAAGGCGATAAAGGAAGCAAAACTTTTCGGAGATATCGACGTGGTGGCTTCTTCCAAAGACCGCAATTACAACTATATCCCGCGTGATTACACAGTGCCTTCCGATGTAGACTATTTCCACTATACATCCAACAATACTATCTATGGCACTGAAATCCGCAAGGATCCGGAAGTGGGCGTGAGAATGATCGCCGATATGAGTTCGGATATTTTCAGCCGTCCCGTAGATGTATCGAAATATGATTTGATTTATGGTGGCGCTCAAAAGAACCTTGCTCCCGCCGGTGTCACTTTCGTTATCGTAAAAGACGATGCTTTGGGCCACACCGACAGAGTGATTCCTACAATGTTGAATTATGAAACCCACGTGAAAAAGGGTTCAATGTTCAATACTCCTCCGGTGCTTCCTATCTTCTCCGCTCTCCAGACTCTCAAATATTACAAGCAACTCGGTGGCGTGAAAGTGCTCGAAAAGATGGATCTCGATAAGGCCGACGTGCTTTATAATGCTATCGACGGAAGCAAAATGTTTGTAGCCACTGTGCCCAACCACGAAGACAGATCTATCATGAATGTTTGCTTCGTTATGAAGCCCGAATATAAGGATCTTGAAAAAGATTTCATCGATTTCGCCACAGAACGCGGAATGATGGGTATCAAAGGCCACCGTGATGTGGGAGGTTTCCGTGCTTCTCTCTACAACGCTCTTCCCATGGAGAGTGTGAAGGCTCTTGTGGATGTAATGAAAGAATTTGAAGCCAAACATTAATCTTATAATATTTAACCATGAAGATTCTTGTTTTTACTGAAAAACCGTTCGCACCTGCAGCGGTGAAAGCCATTCAAAATGTGATCGACGCAGCCGGAGCCGATATGAAATTGGTGGAACGCGGCACAAAGGCCGACCTTCTGGAAGCCGTAAAAGATGTCGACGGTTTAATTGTTCGCAGCGATATTATTGACGCCGAGGTTATCAACGCCGCTCCCGAACTGAAGGTGATTGTAAGAGCCGGAGCAGGCTATGACAACATCGACCTCCAGGCTGCCACAAATCATGGCATCTGCGTAATGAACACTCCCGGTCAGAATTCCAACGCTGTGGCTGAACTTGTATTCGGTATGATCGTGATGATGTGCCGCAACAAATACAACGGCACTTCCGGCAGTGAACTTAAAGGTAAATCATTGGGCATTTATGCTTTCGGACAGGTGGGTAGAAACGTGGCTCGTATCGCCGCCGGGTTCGGTATGGATATCAAAGCCCTTGATGTATTTGTGCCTGACGAGGTCATGATAGAGCAGGGTGTCACTCCCGTTCACGACGTGAAAGCCCTTTTCTCCGAAAATGATTTCGTGTCACTCCATATTCCTGCCACTCCCGAAACCAAGAATTCAATAGGCTACGACCTTGTGGTTAGCATGCCGAAAAACGGTGTGCTCGTGAATACCGCCAGAAAAGAAGTGATAGATGAAGACGGTCTTTTGAAAGCGCTGGAAGAACGTCCCGACCTTCGCTATGTTTCGGATATCAAACCGGCGAAAGCCGAGGAATTTGAAAAGAAATTCGCCGACCGTGTTTTCTTCACTCCTAAGAAAATGGGTGCTCAGACGGCTGAAGCCAATTTCAATGCCGGAGTAGCGGCTGCTGAACAGGCAGTGGCTTACATCCGCGACGGCTGGAATAAATATCAAGTAAATAAGTAATGATTGTTCGCAACGCCAAATATGTAGTCAGCAGCCCTTCGGCTAATCTTTGTCCGCAGACAAATGTCCCGGAATATGCTTTCATCGGCAGATCCAACGTGGGTAAATCTTCTTTGATCAATCTCTTGACAAAGAAAGGCCTGGCAAAGACCTCACAGAAACCCGGAAAAACAATGTTGATCAACCATTTTGAAGTGAACGACGGCGAATTTTTCATTGTCGATCTTCCCGGATACGGATATGCTTCAAGAGGTAAGGAACAACGCGAGGAATTTTCTGCCATGATAAAAGATTATATTCTGAATCGCCAACAGATGACCTTGCTGTTTGTGCTTCTGGATATACGTCATGACCCTCAGAAAATAGATGTCGAGTTTCTTAAGTGGTTGGGTGAAAACGGTGTGCCTTTTGCTATCGTTTTCACCAAGGCCGACAAACTTGGCCCGGTGGCCGCTGAAAACAAAGTGGCGGAATATAAGAAGTTTTTGATGAAAGACTGGGAGGAACTTCCTCCCGTCTTCGTCACTTCTTCCGAAGACCGTAGAGGGAAGGAGGATTTGCTGAATTACATCGAACAGATAAACTCCGAGTTATGTCAAAAATAGCAATGGCATCCGACCATGCCGCCTACGAATTGAAAGAATTTCTGAAACCCTACATTCAATTGAAAGGATTTGAGATTGAAGATTTCGGCACCTATTCTCCCGATTCATGCGATTATCCTGATTACGCCCATCCTGCCGCACGTGCTGTGGAATCCGGTGATTGCCAATTTGGAATAGCAATGTGTGGCTCGGGCAACGGTATGCAGATCACTCTCAACAAGCATCAGGGCATACGGGCGGCTTTATGTTGGTTGCCTCAATTGGCTGCATTGGCCAGGCAACACAACGATGCCAATTTTCTCGTTCTCCCCGGCCGTTTCATCTCTGAAGATGAAGCCGTGAAGATAGTGGACGCATATCTCGAGGCTTCTTTTGAGGGAGGTAGACACCAAAGGCGTGTAAATAAAATTCCGCTGGATATTTCTGTAGAAGGAGAGATAATGTGATGGAATTCGAAATATCTCTTAAGAATGTAAGGTTTTATGCCTTTCATGGAGTGCTGGATGAAGAAAGAGAGACCGGCAATGAGTTTGTTGTCAATTTCTCTGTCTTCATTCCTTTTTCCGATCAAATAGGAGAGGATAATATCGCCGACACTGTTTCATACGCTGAATTGTTTGAAATAATAGCGCGGGAAATGGCCGAGCCTCGAAATTTATTGGAGACTGTGGCCTTCTCAATAGTAAAAAAAGTAAAATCCCGGTTTCCGGAGGTCCTCAGAGGCCATATTTCAATTGAAAAATCCCGTCCTCCCATTTCATCCATGCTGGGGCAGGCCGTGGTCACCCTCCATTTCTGAAAAAGTAACCGTTTCATATCGAAAGTTTTCCATAGCATCTTGACAAGTATTACATTGCATTTTGACAGGTTTCCCATTGCGTCCTGACAATTTTCCATACTATTCTGACAGAAATCCCTCCTATATCGACAGAAAACCATCTTATTCCGGTAGGAATCCATCGCATTCTAAGAGTTATCCGTTGCATAATTGAAAGATTTTATGTAATTTTGCGGCGGTTTTCGGGGAAACGTCCCGAAATTAATATAATAATCAATTAAAATTATGAATTGCTACGAAACCGTTTTCATTTTGACTCCCGTTTTGTCTGATGATCAGATGAAGGAAGCGGTAGAAAAATTCAAGGGCGTACTTGTAGATAACGGAGCACAGATCGTGAATGAGGAACTTTGGGGCCTCAAGAAGCTCGCTTATCCTATCCAAAAGAAGTCCACCGGATTTTACTGCCTGCTGGAATTCAAGGGTGAGCCTACTATCGTTAAAAAACTCGACATCGCTTTCCGTCGTGATGAAAGAGTGCTCAGATTCTTGACTTTCCGTCTCGACAAGTATGCACAGGAATATGCTGAAAAACGCAGAAACCTCCGTGCCAACAAAAATAGTGAAAAACCCGCTGAAGTTCCCGCTGAAGCAGAAAACAAGGAGGCTTAATTATGGCAGCAAACAACGAAATCAGATATCTCACCCCGGTTACGGTTGAGACTCGCAAAAAGAAATATTGTCGTTTTAAAAGAAGCGGCATAAAGTATGTAGATTATAAAGATCCCGAATTCCTTAAGAAATTCCTTAACGAACAGGGTAAACTCCTTCCTCGCCGCATCACCGGAACTTCTCTGAAATTCCAACGTAGAGTGGCTCAAGCAGTGAAAAGAGCTCGTCATTTGGCATTGTTGCCTTACGTTGCCGACCTCATGAAATAATCATAATCCTTAAAAACGAACTGAAAATGAAGATAATTCTTAAAGAAAACGTACCCAGCCTCGGATATAAGGATGATGTTGTTGAGGTAAAAGATGGATATGGCCGCAACTACCTTATCCCTCAGGGATTGGCAATCATCGCTTCTGAAGCAGCACTTAAAAGAAGAGCCGAAGATCAGAAACAACGCGCTCATAAATTGGAAAAAATCAAAGCCGACGCTGAAGCAGCAGCCGCAGCTCTCGAAGGTGTTAAACTCACAATCGGTGCCAAAACAAGTTCAAAAGGCACTATCTTCGGTAGCGTAAACGCTCTTCAAATCGCTGAAGCACTCGAAAAACTCGGTCATGTAATCGACCGTAAGATTATCGAGATCAAAGATCCCGTAAAAGAAGTGGGTATCTACAAGGCTATAATCCGTTTCCACAAAGACGTGGTAAAAGACATCGAATTTGAAGTTATCGCTGAATAAAATTATTTTTTAAATTTTTTCATAAGGTTTAAAATTTAATAAAATGTTGAGTGAACCGCTCCTGTCTCGGGGCGGTTTTACTAATTTTTAAATCTTATAAAAAATCTCGCTTTTTCCATTATGCCTCAAGGTAATTCAAGCGTTAAAGAAAGATCCCGAAGCGATCTCAAGGAACCCGGGAAATATAACGTAATTTTCCATAACGATGATTTCACTCCAATGGATTTCGTAGTGATTCTCTTGATAAATATTTTTTATAAAGATATCAACGAGGCGGAGACTTTGATGCTGAAAGTCCATAATGAAGGTCAGGCCGTGGTGGGATCTTACTCCTACGACATTGCAATGACAAAAGCCCGGAATGCCACCGGAATCTCCCGTGCTAACGGATACCCCCTCCGCATCTCGGTCCAGCCCGCATAATCCCGATAGCCAATCACAATCATCCCCACCATCTTTAGCCATGCACTATGCACTATGCTCTAAATTTAATTCCCATGGCTCGATTCAATAAATTCCAGGTTTTTGATAAAATAGAAAAGGCTTCCGTAGTCCCCGTTTTCTATCATAAGGATGCCGAGGTGGCAAAAAAAGTACTCAAGGCTTGCTACGATGGAGGTGTTCGCGCTTTCGAATTCACCAACCGTGGAGATTTCGCC
>JAFLTN010000069.1 GCA_022510445.1 Muribaculaceae bacterium
CCCTAAAAAATCTCGTGTATCAAAACTACCGCAAGTCCCGCTCGGAGATCGGGACGCTCCGAAATCCCAATCTCGCCAACCCCATTATTAATTATTAACTATTATTTATTAATTATTCATTATTAACTATTAATTATTAATTATTCACTCCCAATCGTAGGGAAAGCGCTCGATATCCTCCTCCACCAGCTGGTGGCCCGTCTGCACCTCGATAAAAGTCAGCAGCGAATTCGCACGAAGCGTGTGCATCTGCCCCTTCTTTATCACCACCGTATCCCCGCGGCCTATCGCCTGGCGTTCACCGTCTATCACTATCTCCCCGTCACCGTCTATGAAAGTCCATATTTCATCCCGGTGAGTGTGACGCTGATAACTTATCGCGCAACCCGGATTCAGCGTCAGCCGCTTCGTAAGCGCCGAGAACCCGTCGTCAAACTCCACGAAGTCTATAACCACATAAGTGCCCCATCGCCGTTCCTCATACATCGGGCGTCTCTTCAGCTTCTCGGCGAGCTGCTTGATATTCTCGCTCTTCCGCTTCTCCGACACCAGAATGCCGTCAGGCGAGGCCGCAATCACCAGATCTTTCGTGCCCAGACAGAGGAGCGGCAGTCCAAGCTCGTTGAAGACGTGCGTGTTTTCCGACGTCCCGTCAGTCACCACATTGCCGTATTCCTTCGTTTCCAGCTCATCGGTAAGCGTGTTCCAAGTCCCAAGGTCCTTCCAGGTGCCTGTAAAACGCACCATGCCCACCGATTTCGCCTTTTCCGCCACCTCGTAGTCGAAACTGATCTTCGGATATTGGTCAAACTTTCTTACCGTCTCCTCATACGTTGCGGCGTCCACATATTTGCGGCCGATTTCGCGCACGAATCCCAGGCGGAATGCAAAGACGCCCCCGTTCCAGAGCGCACCGGCATCAATCAGTTTTTCGGCGTCGGCCACCGACGGTTTTTCTACAAACCGTTCTATTCTCACTATTCCGCCCGTCGTCATGTCGTGAGAGGGGAGGATATACCCGTATTTCGCCGACGGGTATGTCGGCGTTATGCCCATCACTATCAGGTCCGCGGCGTTGTCTGTCACCCCCGTTCCCATCCGTTTAATAGCTTTGAAATAGCCATCCTCCGTGAAGGGGTCGCACGGCATCACCACCACCACCTCGTCGTCCGGGCATCCCTTCACCTTGCTTAGGTATTCGCATGCCAGGCAGATGGCCGGAAACGTATCGCGGCGCATCGGTTCCACCACCACGTCCGCCTCCTCGCCCAGTTGGGCGGTCACCGAGTCGTGTTGTCCCGCACCCGTGGCCACGGTCAGCGGAGCGTCGATACCCGCTTCCTTCAGCTGGCGCACCACGCGCTGAATCATCGATTCCTTCACGTCCTGCTCGTTGGTGGGGAGCAATTTCAGGAATTGCTTCGACCGAGCGTCGTTCGACAGGGGCCACAGGCGAGTGCCCGAGCCACCCGAGAGTAATATTATATTCATAATCAGTTCACCTGTTTTGTTTAATTTCTTAATTCGTCCGCCCCCGCTCGACCCGATCGGGACGCTCCGAAATCCTCAGTCGCGCGAGAAGAGGTCGCGCGTATAAACGCGCTCCGCCACATCCGCCAACTCCTCATTCATCCGGTTCGCGATAATCGCTTTCGCCTGCGCCTTGAAGCGCCCAAGGTCGTTCACAATCTCCGAGCCGAAAAACGTCGTGCCGTTCTCCAGCGACGGCTCATACACAATCACCTTCGCCCCCTTCGCCTTTATACGCTTCATCACCCCCTGTATCGACGACTGCCGGAAATTATCCGAATTCGACTTCATCGTCAAGCGGTAAACCCCGATTACGCATTCCCCCTCCTCCGAGGCATTGTAACGGCCGTTTTCAGAATACCAACCCGCCATACGCAACACCTGGTCCGCGATGAAATCTTTCCGCGTACGATTGCTCTCCACAATGGCGCTAATCATATTCTGAGGCACATCCTCATAATTAGCCAGCAGCTGCTTCGAATCCTTCGGCAGACAGTATCCCCCGTATCCGAACGACGGATTGTTGTAGTGCAACCCGATACGCGGGTCCAGACCGATACCCTCTATTATAGAGCGCGCGTCGAGCCCCTTCACCTCCGCATACGTGTCCAGCTCATTGAAATAACTCACCCGTAACGCCAGATACGTGTTGGCGAACAGCTTCACCGCCTCCGCCTCCTTCATTCCCATGAAGAGAGTCGGGATGTCCTTCTTAAGCGCCCCCTGCTTCAGCAGGTCCGCAAAAACGTGCGCCCTCTCCGTAAGCCATTCCACGTCCGTCAGGCACTCTATCGCCTCGTTTTCCGCCTCGAAAGGATTCATGCCCTCTGTCTCGTTGAGCCGTCCGTCCATAATCTTCGGAATTCCCGCAATGATTCTCGACGGATACAGATTGTCGTATAGCGCCATACTTTCGCGAAGAAACTCCGGGAAAAAGAGCAGATTGAACTCCTTCACCCCCTTCCCGGCATACTTCACGTATAGCTGCCGACAGTAGCCCACCGGTATCGTCGACTTTATCACCATCACCACCTTCGGGTTTACGCGCAACACGATGTCGATTACGTCCTCGATGCAGTGCGTGTCGAAATAGTTCTTTACCGGGTCGTAGTTTGTCGGCGCCGCTATCACCACAAAGTCCGCGTCGCGGTATGCCGCTTCCGCGTCGAGCGTCGCCCTCAGGCGCAGCGGCTTTTCAGCGAGAAACTTCTCGATATAATCATCTTGGATAGGGGAGACCTTACGGTTTATGAGTTCCACCTTTTCCGGGACCACGTCGACCGCGGTCACCTCATTATGTTGAGCCAGGAGAGTCGCAATCGACATTCCGACATAGCCCGTACCCGCCACAGCTATTTTCATACTTATTTATTTCTCTTTCGAAAGTTTAGTTTAAAGGTTATTATTCACTACTCCCTTTTCATTATTCATTATTCGCTATTTTATGTCGGAGTGGGTCGATCTCCGAGCGACCCATTCAGGGAGGCGGTTCGATACCGACTCTCTGAATATCACCTTACATACCCTAAAAAATCCCGGGTATCATAACTACCGCATATACCGCTCGGAAATCGGGACACTCCGAAATCCCAGGTCGAACAAATCTCCTTCTTCCCTCTTCATTCACCTCCTTTATTTCGCCACAATTGCCCAAAGAGTAGAGAATATCAGCTTGATATCGTTCCAGAAAGTAGCTTTTTCCACATATTGCAGGTCATATTCCAGTTTTGCCGGCATCACTATTTCCACATAGGCCCTGTCGGGGTCACCCGCTTTTGCCAGAATATCATTTTCGTTTCTGTATTTGATGCTTGCAAGCGAAGTGATACCGGGCCTTACAGACAATACCTTTAATTGACGCTCGTCATAAAGGTCCACATACCTTCTTACCTCCGGTCGCGGCCCTACAAGGCTCATCTCTCCCCTGAATACGTTTATAAGCTGAGGAAACTCATCGAGTTTATACTTTCTGATATAATAACCCGAACGTGTCACCCTTGGGTCCCTGCCTCCTATTGTTATCAGCCTCCCTTTATCTGAATCCGGGCGCATCGAGCGGAACTTAAACAGTTTAAAGTCCTTATTGTCTTTTCCTGCCCTTATCTGCCTATAAAACACCGGACCCTTCGAGTCCAGTTTTATCCAGATGGCGAGTATTAAAAACAGAGGGCTTAGCACTATAAGGCCCAGACCTGAGGCAAAAATGTCGAAAAATCTTTTCATGGTTAACCCTTAGGCCTTAGGTGGGCTTACTTAACCCCGTCGATAACTTCCACGAAGTTTTCCAGAATATAGTCCACGTCATCGTCAGAGAGACGAGTGTGGAGGGGTAGTGTCACCTCGTTGTGATACATTTCGAAAGCATTAGGGAAATCCTTGATGTCGTAACCGATATTCTTGTAGGCCGTCATCATTGGCAGAGGTTTGTAATGCACGTTGGTGGCGATTCCCCTTTCCGCCATTTTTACAATAACCTCGTTTCTTTGTTCCGAGTTAAAGTCAAGCAGTCTTACCAGATATAGATGACCGCTTGAGCTGTGTTCGTTCCCGTAGTGGTTCAGCAGTTGTACGTTTTTCCCTTCCAGGGCTGCATTATATTTCTCGATAATGAGCCTTCTTCTGTCCATCAGAGCCGGATATCGTTTCAACTGTGCCAGACCGATACCCGCCATAATGTCGGTCATGTTGCATTTGTAATAAGGCGCGATGATGTCATATTCCCAACCGCCCGCTTTAGTTTTGGCAAGCGCGTCTTTGTTTTGCCCGTGGAGCGAAAGCAGCTGAAATAGTTTGTACACCTCCCTGTCGTTAAGGCCCTCATGGGCTTTCCAAGTAAGGGCTCCTCCTTCGGCGGTGGTCAGATTCTTAACTGCATGGAAAGAAAAAGATGTAAAGTCGGCTATATCTCCACACATCTTTCCCTTTCTCATGGCACCGAAAGCATGCGCAGCATCCGCTAAAACTATACAGCGCCCAAAAGCACCCTGGAATTCGTTGTCGGCGGCAAACAGATTCTTTTTGGCATTGACGGCCTCGAACACCTTGTCATAATTAGCCACGATGCCTCCAAGGTCCACGGGAATTATGACTTTCGTTTTTTCATTGATTGCCTCTTGAGCAAGATCGTAGTCCATTTCGTAAGAATTCTTACCGCAATCTATCATTACCGGCCTCGCCCCCGTGTGGCACACCGCGCTTGCGGTAGCCGTATAAGTGTATGCAGGCACTATCACCTCGTCGCCCGGGCCTACACCCAGTAGTCTAAGTGTCATCTCCATGCAAGCAGTCGCCGAACCCAGACATACAGTAGAGGGCAAAGCTTCCCCCTCGCCGTCCTTACGGCTCGTATGGCAGAAATCAGAGATTTGCCGTTCAAATTCTTTTGTTTTCGGGCCTGTGGTTATCCATCCCGAGCGGAGAGCTTCCGCCACCTCCTGCACTTCCGCTTCCGTCATGTCGGGAGGCGAAAAAGGTATATTTCTTCTTACGTTCATTTTTATTTTAATATAATGTTGATAAAGTCTATCCCGATATTATCAGGATTTTGATTTTACATAAAAAAACTTCTTGTAGCTGTTGCCTAATATATTCACAGCCATCCAGAAAAACGATGCAAACGGATTCATCTTTTCGGCATCCCTGAAAAGATAATAATGCCACTTGATTTTTGTAAGCGTGTCAGGCGGAGTGATAGAGCCGGTGCGACGTCGGTACAGTGCCAGATTCTCCTTCAGGAGATAGCACTTCTCCTTTTTGATGGCCTTGAGCCACATGGCCGAGTCATTATTTTTCTTGATATTTTCTATCTGAATAAGGCCGATCTTTTCAGCATCCCACATCACCGACAGACATCCCGGCCAGCAACATGCAAACATCTCCCATTTCCCTACTTTCCTCTTTCCGCTTACCGTTACTGACAGCGGTTTTGAAGACTCGTCAATCTCGTCGTATTCATGATAAGAGAAACCATAATCGTTCTCCTTCATAAACTTGATTTGGCGTTCCAGTTTATTCGGTTTCCAAATGTCGTCACTGTCGAGGAATGCTATCCATCGACCTCGCGCCATTTCCAGGGCCTTGTTTCGGGCCACTGCTGCCCCCGAATTCTTGTCGAGGCAATAATATTTAATCCTTGGGTCATTGAAGCCTTCCACCACCTCCCGCGTATTGTCGGTTGAGCAATCGTCAACTATAAGCATCTCCCAATCCTTATAAGACTGATTTAAAACGCTTTGAATGGTCTCCCCGATAAACCTTCCGCAATTATAAGTCGGCGTTATAATGCTAACCATTGACATGTGTATTACTTAACTATCCCTTTTTCAAGAAATTCTGCAAGGTTGGTTTTTGCGTGTTCTCCGGCACGTTCAATGGCTATTTTGGCCATATCGGCGTCAACCATCAGATTGACAAGCTGTTCAAACGAAGTCTTTTTAGTTGGTTCCCAACCCAATTCTTTTATGGCTTTCGAAGGGTCTCCCAAAAGATTCACCACATCCGTGGGTCTGTAGAAATCCGGAGAAACTTCAATCAGCACCCTCCCGGTCTTTTTATCGATACCTTTTTCATTTTCGCCCTCGCCTTCAAACACTAAATCTATTCCGGCCCGCTTGAAAGCAAGCAGACAAAATTCTCTTACCGAATGCTGTTCACCGGTAGCGATTACATAATCGTCAGGTTTTTCCTGCTGAAGAATCAGCCACATACATTCCACATAATCTTTTGCATAACCCCAGTCGCGCAGAGAGGAAAGATTTCCGAGATATAATTTTTCTTGTTTCCCTTGTGCTATTCTTGCAGCTGCCAAAGTTATTTTTCTTGTCACGAATGTTTCGCCTCTACGTTCCGACTCATGGTTGAAGAGTATGCCTGAGCATGCAAACATGCCGTAAGCCTCCCGGTATTCCTTCACAATCCAAAATCCGTAGAGTTTTGCCACAGCGTACGGCGAATATGGGTGAAACGGAGTATTTTCGTTTTGAGGCACCTCCTCTACTTTCCCGTACAGTTCTGAAGTTGAGGCCTGGTAAAACTTACAGGTCTTTGTCAGTCCGCATTGTCGAATTCCTTCAAGAATTCTAAGCACCCCGGTAGCGTCAACATCCGCCGTAAATTCTGGAGAGTCAAACGAAACCTGCACATGGCTTTGAGCCGCAAGATTGTAGACTTCATCAGGTTTTATTTTATTCAAAACTTGAATTATCGACATTGAGTCGGAAAGATCGGCATAGTGAAGGTGAAAATTTTCAACCCCTTCAAGATGAGCGATGCGTTCGCGATAGTCTACTGACGATCGTCTGATTGTTCCGTGAACTTCATATCCCTTTTCTAGGAGAAGCTCAGCAAGATAAGAGCCGTCTTGGCCCGTAATTCCTGTTATTAAAGCTTTTTTCATTTTTTCAATTCCAATGGAGAAGATTCCCGGCAATCAATTTGTATCCAGTCATCCTCATAAATTTCAATCTTACAGGCTCTGTTTAGCCATGGATAGGGAGCAAATACTTTGTCGGCATTTTTGCTTAGATATGCTCCCCACCAGCTGAACGAACTGTTGGCGATTATCAGATATTTGCAATATGTCATCAAAAACATATCCCAAAAGCTCTCCTTCCCCTTGTTTCCCGATACGAAAACGTAATCATGGTTTCCGAAAAGCGGCACCAGATTTTCTTCACACCATTTTAAGTCGTTGGAGAAGATAAAGAACTTGCAATCCCCTACCTCTTCAGTTATCTTGTCAATTGCATTTTTATAATAATTAATGCCACATAACCCTCTGAATTCCGGTTCTTTCAAATAGTCACCTCTTCTCACATGAATACCCACCGAATTGCAATTGGTTATTTCTTCGATTAATCTAAAGTTATATTCATTTGGTAGAGGATGAGAAAAAATCTCTTTTAGATAATCCTTTATCTCTTTAAAATATTTTGGCGACTGCCAATACCCCTCGTAGTAGCAATCACCATCTCTGAAAAATTGCTCGTCAAAACTATAGTTAAGGCTGTAAGGAGCAACATATTCTGACCTTTTTTTAGGAAGTAGCCTTCTGGCTATTCTTGAGATAACATAATTAGGAATCCAATAAGAGACCTTTCGTATGTCATTGCTGTTTGCAATTTTTAGAGGTGCGTTTGGGAACAAATCATTTAATTCAAAACCGTTATGCAGGTTTATGCCCTTGAATTTCTTAAAAAACAAGGAATTATAATGTTGAATGTCAATAAGCACTTTCTCTTTAGGAAATTGATGTTTTAAAGCTAAAGCAAAAGCGTATTGAAACATCTGATTCCCCAATCCTCCTGTAATATTGACAATCTTCATCCGGTTCTTTATATTCTTATAATGATGTTAAATGGCAGAGTTTTATGAAATAATTGCTTCTTTCCCTAATTCTAAAAGAAACTCCTTTGTAAAATAAGGCATATACCCACCCATTGACGTGAAAGTGAGTTCTCCAAAATAAATTTTTCCATCAATATTATACAAATCAACTCTAACAATTGGAAATTCTGCCGAAAGTTTTGTGGCAATTTCCAACATTTTGTCCATATTTTTAGGTTTGGAGATTAAATCGGCTTTTTTATAATCGGATGAAAATATCAACGTCTCAGGATGAGGATTCCAGTTAGTGTCATAATTCATTATGGATATACCAGTTTTTTGAGGATCTCTGTCTTGACAGACAAAAATATATCTTGGTTTGCCATTAATACACCATATTTTATAATCATTAATGGCCTCTATATTTTCTGAGAAAGATAACAATTCTTCCGCGATAATTTTCGGAGGTATTGATTTATAATGAGGATCTCCTGATTCATCCCCTATATTCTTGCGTGAAAGCCAAATTTTGAATAATTTTTTTAATTCAGATTTATTGGCATTTTTCAGGTCCCTTACTATCTTATTAGTCCCAGTACCGTCTCCATTGTTGGCTTTGAAAATAAGAGAATTTGGCAAACTGTCAAATTCAATATCTCCTATATTATCCCATACTCCATATAATTTTACCAATGTATCTCCAAGACCCAATTTTTCAACATATTTTCTAACCTCATATTTGTCAGCGAGGTCAGTCCATTTTGAAGTATCGGAATAGAGTTTTAGGTATAATATCTTTTCGTTTAAATCCTGAGGATCTTTTAGATTTGGCATTTTATGAAATCTTGCAAAATATCGGGCTCTAACAATGAAAGCAGGGTGTTTCCCTCCAATCATTTTACATAATTTTATAATGGGGGAAAATAACCCTTTTAAGGTTTTTGACGTAGATACGTGCATCTCAGAATCTCCGTTTTATAAAATCGAAAATAATATTTTTCCTGGTGGAATTAGACATTTTTAATATTTTCTTTAAAATGTCTTTCCTGTTTTCCTTCCTGTATTGAAGGTAATAATTCCGTGCTTTGCCAAAATATTTCTCATTATCTTCAATTATTGATAATAGATCGTTAAGATTTTCAAAACTTAATTCCGAAGGAGCGTTTTGAATCTCCATCGGAAAGTTGTCAGATTCAATATGGATATGAGAAGCCCTGACGGAAGGTGTGTCTCTCGATAAATCTACGTTTACCATTAAACCATATTTCGTTGGTTCCCATGGCATGTTAAACACAGCATTACCTAAAGAATAGAAAATATATTTGTCGTTATATTTCTCAAAACCTTGAGCTACATGAGGATGCGTACCGATAACTAAGTCAATACCTTTATCAATTAGCCAATGTGCCAATTTCTTCTGATCAATATTAGGATAATTGATAAATTCATAACCCCAATGAATATAGGCGATTTTGAAATTAGTTGAAGACAACCGCATGATTTCATCTTCGATTTCTTGATATTCCGGCAGGTGCCAATATAGAGGAGACTTAGTGAAATTATCGGGTCTTTGACTGAAACAAATAATACCGACTTTTTTATTTTGATGCTCT
The DNA here is from genome assembly GCA_022510445.1 of Muribaculaceae bacterium. Classification (GTDB taxonomy): domain Bacteria; phylum Bacteroidota; class Bacteroidia; order Bacteroidales; family Muribaculaceae; genus Lepagella. Next base: position 9,468 of record JAFLTN010000069.1, read on the forward strand.
ATGATGTTGGATTTCTTGTTTAGACTGCCTGCATAAGGAATATTTTTTTTCTCCAGAAAGTCTATTAAGTCATTATATCCATCTTTCCCGTGTTGCATTACATGATTGTTGGCTATGCTGTAAAAATCCATGTGTTCAACATTGTCAAGAACTGAGGGAGAAATGACAAAAGGTTTCTTTGACTTGGAATCGGAAACTACGCATTCAAAATTGCCAATCCAAAAATCATCAGATTTTCGAGTAAGCCATTTGAAAGGATTCCCCCCTTGTTCTATAGCAGAACCTATTCCGATTCCTCTGTCGAAATAGCCATCGCTGAAGTTTATATCTCCTATTATCTTAAGCATAGTGAATTAATCAATGATATGATGTTGCTTTAAATTTTCTTCTGAAAGCACTGTTTCAATATCATATTCCATAACGGTTTCAAATGTTTTGAGTGACATTTTCTTTAAATCGAATTTCCCCTCTATGCAGTTTTTGATTACTTTTATAATTTCATCTGCGGATTTGGGTTTAAATATAACTCCCGTTTCTCCGTTTATAATGAAATCCTTGTTCATATTCCAATCGCTTGCCAGTATTGGCAGTCCGCATACGTAAGCATCGATAATTATTCCAGGGAATCCTTCACCATGCCAGTAAGTGGGAAAGAGCATGGCGTCATATTTCGATAATTTTTTGTAATTATCTAAATCTCGAAGGTCAATAAAACCATGATATTTTAGATTGTTTGATTTATTGATTTCTTCAATAAAATGTGGTTTATAATCCTCTTTTATCGGTCCATAGAAATCAATGCTGTATTTATCTTTGTAACCCTGTTGGTTAAGAATTGATGCCGCTTCCAAAATCAAATCACTACCCTTATCTGGAGTAACTCTGGAAAGAAAAACTAATTTTAATTTACCATCCCTATGCTTACAACTGGAAATATCAATTTTAGGGATTGATTTAAAATTAGGCATTACAGAGACATTCTCAAATCCCGCCCTTCTTAATTCAACCTTCATTTGTTTCCCCTCAACCAAGATTTCTTTTAACTTCTTGTAGGGAGATGCTTTTACTTTGCCTTCAAGAATCCATTTCCCTAATGTTCCACCTATAACCCAGTATATCACTCCAGCTTTAGGAACAATCCTTGTTATCAGATTTATCAACCTGTAGGCACTTGTATTATTAAGTGAAAGAATGTATTTTGCTTTTGGATTTAAAAGTATGGTTGTCAATATGTTGAATAGAATAGAAGGTGATTTTTTCCAATTTTGTGAATCAATAACCTTCAAATTCTTACAATATTTTTGAAGTTTTGTGATTATGTGAAAGTTTTTCACACTTACCCCGTCGTTAGGTGTTTTACCTCCACCTAAAGAACCGATAAATATGGTTTTCATTAGTTCTTAACCTTTATAATTTTCGCTGGAACACCACCCACGATAGCGTTTTTGGGTACGTCTTTAGTGACTACAGAATTTGGTGCAACTGTTACATTATCGCCGATTGTGATTTTTCCAATAACTTTTGATCCGATGGTAAGACCCACATTGTTACCTATTGTAGCCCTGTTGTCTTGACTGTCTTTATTTCCAACTACAACACCGGAGCTAACGCCACAATAATTTCCCATCTTTTCACAATTGATAATTATCCCACCATTGAGATGTACAAGCCTCAATCCATATCCAACTGCATTCGGTCTGATGGATACCCCTGATTTATAACATATAACTCTATATCTTAAAGACCGAAAAGTTAACCTGATTTTTCCAAATATTGACTTTGAATTGTTAATGGAATATTCATAAAGTCTTAATGCACGAACTATTCTGAATGCATGACTTGGTTCATGGCCAATATATACGCCTATCCTCCAAGGTATATTGAGATTATACCTCTTCTTATCTTCAGAGATATAGAATTTTAAATCATTTCGTGTCTTTATCATAAGACCTATAATGTTGTAAGTTTCATGTACTCAGATATAAAGATATCTTTTGAACACATTTTGGTTATTTTAATTCTATTTTGAATGCCAATATCTTTCCTTTGAAGGTCAGACAAGTTAATTATATTTTGCAACGCATCGGCCATTTTTATGGGGTCCTTAGGATCCACAAGCCATCTTTCGTCTTGTAGTATCCTTGGTGAATCGCATACTTTTGTTGCGATGGAGGGAAGTCCGCAAGCCATTGCCTCGCATAGTACATTAGGGAATCCTTCATAAATAGACGGTAGGAAGAATATATCAGATTTATGATATTTTTCCAAAATATTTTTTGTCGGGCCATGAAACGTCACATAATTAGATATACCTAATTCTTTGATTTTATCTTGAATCTGTTGCCAGTAAGTACCGTCGTCATCAACTCTACCATACCAATTGAAATGAATGTCGCATCCTCGCCTCTTTAATTCTGCGATGGCTTCCAAATAGGTCAGAACATTTTTCTGTGGTGTGACTCTGGCTGTGGTGATAATTTCAGGAACGTCATTTTTAATTGTTTCTTGGTAAGGTGAAAATTTGTTGATATCAATCATGTTGGTGATAACGTTCACTTTTGGCATCAGATTCGGATAGTTTTTTTCAATAAATTCCGCCTGCGAAAAACTATTGGGCACTATTTTGTCAGCCCAACGATATAGAAAAAACTTTAATTTCTCCTTCTTGGTGAGAATTTGAGTCGTGTTTCGTTCCGATACGGCAAGATTGAAATTCGTAAACATCCTTGCAATGCATGCTGCTAAATTAGCTCCGTTGAGGAAGCTGACCACTAAATCAGGCTTCCATTTTTTAATCAACTTTCGGATACCAATGATTCGTTTAAGCTTGTTGCTGTCAGAATTCAGACATTCTACGGTTATTCCACTATCGTTTAAATATTCTTTATAAAAGTTGTCAACCTTATAGAATGTAATCAACCTAACATCTAATCCCTTTTCGTTTAAACCTGATGCAAGATAGGATAATTGTCTTTCCGCCCCTCCTTGATTTAAGGCTTCAATCAGCAGTAACACTCGTTTTGTCATCGTTCAAAACCAAATTTGAATTTGTTAAGTTTCGCTTTCTAAGATAAATTAAATATCCTAAAATAAGGGTTATGGAAAGTTCCATGTCCATTATTGACATGGAAAAGAAAGTCCGTACAAAGCAAATTATAAAAAGAACACGGAATGATAAAAACTCCTCTGGAGTAATATAATACTTTAATCTGGTTCCTGTCCTTAATATAGATAAGTAAAATGACAGGAGAAGTATAGTACCAATAAAGCCATTGTTATGCAGTGTCTCAAGCCAATCGTTATGTGCAAATTTGTCAGAGGTTTCCAACGTAGAATTAGCTCCTTGACCTAAAAGCAGTTGAATCGGATTTCCGTTAAGATATGATTCCCAAATTTCTGCCCAAATTATATCCCTATTACTCATACTTCCCTCTTCCGTCTTTTCAACCCTATATTGAAAATAATCAGAGGAGGAATAGAGATTGGCAATATACTTATAGCCTATTAAAGAGACAGCCAAGAGGATTAATATCGTCAATAATTTATTTTTTCCTCTAGAATGGATTAAATCATACCATATAATATAGATAAGGCTAATAGTACCGATTATTATTGCACCGCGCTTGAATGATGAAATTATAAAGCCAAAAGATATAAGAAGTAATATATAACGGAATATCTTATTTTTAATTAATAAAATAAGCGGGAAAAGGAGAAGGAAATTATATCCAATGTTGTTTGTAATCTCTTCTAAGTCCCTGCCTTCATCCTGAACACGCAGAATCACATCATTGTAATTCTTTACAAAAAGTAGTAGTGCTAATATAAAGAATGGAATTATATAGAAATATATCTTTTGTTTATTAAAGAACTTTTTTTGAAAGAATCCATAAAATGCCAAAATCGGCATTAAAGAAAATAGATAACCTTGTATATAATAGTATCTGTTTAATTCCAAATCTCTGAGAGATGAGGAAAAATAAAAAATTGTCCCGTAGACAATATAC
>JAFLTN010000007.1 GCA_022510445.1 Muribaculaceae bacterium
GACTCGATGCTAACAGTGAAGAAGGTTACACAGTTTATTTCACCGGGGGTTATATCCTTGCAGCTGGTGGAGGCAACTCAGTTCCTACGAAATCCGGCTCGACACAGCCTTTCGTCAGCGTAAATGCTACTGTAAACGCCTCAACCCAAGTTTCCATTGGAACATCTTCATCGACCATCTATACCTTCACGACCCCAGATGACCTTACCTCTGTGAATCTCGGAGGAAGCACAGGCAACCGTCCCGGTGGTCCAGGGGGTATGGGGCAAGGCGGTTCTTCTTTGCTTATCAGCGTACCCGGCTTGACATCAGGCACATCATACACCATAAAGAGTGGAAGCTCGTCAACCACGGGAACAGCCAAACTCACAGGCTCAAGTCAAGGAGGTCGGCCATAAATCAGACAATCTCAATCAACCTCATTGTGCCGAAATCACAATATTTCGGGGAGATGGAAAAACCTCAATCATTATTTTGAAATACGGTAAGACCATCCATTATCTCCATGATAAATCATCTGATGGGTCATTCCTCCGTCGATCACAATATTTTCACCTGTTATAAAACCGGCTTCATCCGAGCAAAGAAATAACACCATCGAGGCTATATCATCGGGGGTTCCAATTCTTCCTACCGGTTGTTGCAGTTTATCCTCAGTCGAGGCTTTATAACTAACGGTATCTATCCAACCTGGAGAGATGGAATTTACTCTTATTCTTGGTGCTAAAGAAACTGCCAATGCGTGAGTCAAAGCTGAAATACCTCCTTTAGCGGCTGTATAACTTTCTGTTTGGGGTTGACTCATTCGGTCTCTCGAAGATGATATGTTAATGATAGAGGAGCCTTCCGTAAAATAATCTTTAAATAATTTGGAAAGGTAGAATGGGGCTGCGACTCCTACTTTCTGGGCATAAAGAAATTCTTCCCATGAGCACTGCTCTATCCCTTTCATTAGCGGCAAAGCATTATTTATTAATATATTTACCTTACCATACTTTTCTATAATAAAAGAGGCAAATTTTTCAAGCACTTCTTTTTCCCCTATGTCCCCAACAAACCAATCTCCTTCAGACTTATCGATAATTTCCACATTTCCACCTTCATTCCGGAATCTTTCCGCAATCTTCCTGCCAATTCCTTTTGCCCCGCCGGTTATTGCAATTACCTTATTTTTAAATCTTTCCATAAGATTTCAAGCTTAAATATCATACCTTACAAATTTATATTTTTCTATCTTTGATAAGAACAAGATCTCAAACAGGGTTTTAACAATTTACGACAGGCAACCAATTTAAAACAAACTAAAAAGAATTATCTCATTTTATCTAAAGATTGAATGAAGAGCTTTATGTCTTCCAACACTTCGGGAGAAATAGTTTCCTCTATTTCTGCATATTCATTTATTTTCCCACTTTTAGAATGTTGCATGAGATGATTTAACTCGGGATACACTTTTACGTTTATTCCGGGTATATTTTTTAATAACACCGGAACGTTTATTGAAGGGGGAACCTGGGTATCTTTTTCTCCATAAAGCATAAACACCGGTACGGCAATATTTTTAATATCAAGGATCGGATCATAATTAATAAAATATTTTATCCAAGGAGCCAAATTGGAAAAATTATCACGTAAGTTTTCAGCAAGTGGAGCCAAAACTGGATTAGAGAGATTTTCAGATGAAAAAATAGCATATTTAGCTTCATCAAAAGATACTGGACCCTTCTCCTTTTGACTGTCAAACATACCTTTCATTGCTTCTATATACATTGCTATGTATTCATCGGTCAAACCACCATCCTTTAACAAAAATTCATTTTGAAAAATCAAAATACTATCACCAGGAAGAGCAGGTCCACCCAATTCCACTATAAAATCAATAAGATTGCCATTGTTGGCAATCTTATCTGCAATGAGACCTCCCTCGCTGTGTCCAATAATTCCGATTTTTGAGAATCCTTTTTCTTTTAAAAATTTTAAAGCTCCGACAGCATCCATCATATTTTCATATGTAGTCGGATTCGGCATCAATCCTGTAGCCTTATCGAAACCTCTGTCATCATATCTTAATGATGCGATTCCGTTTCGGGCAAGATAATCAGCTATTACCGCAAAAGGTTTATGTTCAAATATTTCTTCATCCCGGTTTTGTAAGCCACTTCCGGAAACCAATAACACTACCGGAGTGTCATTATTGTTATCATTGGGCACAGATAATGTTCCATAAAGACCGGCTCCGTCTAACGAAGATGGGAAACTGACTTCTTCAGTAGTATATGGGAATGGAGCCTTTGGAGTCTGAGGACGATTCAAACTGGTTACTTTTGGTTTTAATGTTAAAGGCAGCTTTAAAGGACCTTGAGAAAAATCTCCTTTTATAGAATCACCGATCAATTTTCCATTATAGTTCAGCATTAATTGAGAGACTCCAACATTCAAAGAATCAGCGCTGATATAATCAACTTTCATCGGTATGCCATAGGCTCCTTGATCGGGAGAATCCATAGTGACAACAGCATCTTCACCCTCAGATCCCGTTATATTGATCACTAATCTCAAGCCCATTTCAGGATTAATCATGAGTTTCCCTTCCCAACTTCCATCGAATGTTAATGTCCCGGCTATTGAAGAACCATAACCTATAATAATTAATGACAATATGGTTATTTTCCTGAGTAGTTTATTCATAATTGTTATCCTGTATTTATAATTTCTTTTTAAATTTCAACTCAGAACATGAGACATCACCGGTTCTCACGCTCATAAGATAAACAAATTTCCAGACTTTAGCAGATATATTAATTTTAAAAGGATGGGCACAAGATTTATTTTTTACCAATCCCAATCTCTTTTATCTTTCAGCCCGCATCGGATTTGAAAGGAAATCCTCATAGGCCATTTTGATTCCGTCGGCCAACTCTGTGGAATATGTCCATCCAAGACTCTTTGCCTTGCTTACATCGAGCAATTTACGGGGAGTTCCGTTGGGTCGGGTAGTATCCCACCCTATTTTACCTTTATATCCGACAGTTTTCGCTACCATTTCTGTCAGTTCCTTAATGGTAATCTCCTTCCCGGTTCCGGCATTTACTGTTTCATTCCCGGAATAATTATTCATCAGGAAAACACATAAATTTGCCAAATCATCAACATACATAAATTCTCTGAAAGGAGAACCATCACCCCAACATATCACTTCAGGTAATTCCTGTTCTTTTGCTTCATGAAATCTTCTGATAAGAGCGGGCAAAACATGGGAATGTTCAGGATGGTAATTATCATTAGGACCGTATAGATTAGTAGGCATCACAGAAATAAAATCTGTTCCATACTGACGGTTAAGATATTCACAATATTTAAGTCCTGAAATTTTTGCAAGAGCATAAGCTTCATTAGTCTGTTCCAAAGAGGAAGTCAACAGACATGATTCCGGCATCGGCTGAGGGGCAAGACGAGGATAAATGCAAGAAGATCCGAGAAATTCCAATTTTTTTACCCCGTTTTTCCAGGCTGCATTAATCACATTCATTTCCAGCATCATATTGACATACATAAAATCGGCCGGAGCATTAGAATTCGCAATTATACCACCCACTTTCGCTGCAGCAAGAAACACATATTCCGGTTTTTCTCTCTGAAAGAAAAGATTAACCGCTGCCTGATCAGTCAAATCAAGTTCAGAATGAGTCCGTGTTACGAGATTATGATAACCCTGGCGTTTCAATTCACGCACAATCGCAGAACCGACCATACCCTTATGGCCGGCTACATATATTTTAGAAGATTTTTCCATCATAAAACAGAAATAATAACGATAATATCTATTAAACCGGAAACGGTTTTATGTTAACAGATAGACGACTTAATTGTCTCTACAATATATTTAACTTCATCTTTGCCAACAAAGGGTCCTGCAGGCAGGCAAATACCCTTTCGAAATAAGTCGACACTAACACCGTTTACATATGCCGGATTATTCTTATAAACGGGCTGAACATGCATCGGCTTCCATAAAGGCCGGGATTCTATATTTGCTTTATCAAGGGCTACGCGCAACGCTTCCACATTAGGATCTGGTTCACAGTCAGTATGAGTGGTACCGGCAGGATTAATTAAACCGGCGGCTCCCCCCACTGCCTCTTTCACCGGACTCAAATAAACCCGGTCTTGCCCTTTTATCTTAAGATCGGGATTAAGTAAAGCGGTGCATAACCAGAAATTAGAGTCATAATCAATTCCCGGGCTAATGTGCATGGTTATCCCCTCGACATCCCTCAACAACTCACAATATAACTGTTGCACCATTTTATGATGCGCAATATGTTCATTAAGAATGGTCATCTGCCCTCGGCCTATTCCCGCACAAATATTGCTCATCCTATAATTGTAGCCTATTTTTTCATGCTGGTAATAGGGATAACCCTCCCGAGCCTGAGTGGCATAAAATAATATCTCCTTTTTTTCTTTGAGACTTCCGCATATAAGGGCTCCCCCTCCGGATGTTGTAATCATTTTATTCCCATTGAAACTTAAGACACCATATTTTCCGAAGGTTCCGAGAACCCTACCTTTATATCTGGAACCGAAACCTTCGGCGGCATCTTCAATAACAGGAATATTATATTTTCGGGCCACCTCCATAATTTCTTCAATCTTATAAGGCATCCCATAGAGAGCTACCGGTATAATTGCCTTAGGCTTTTTACCGGTTTGCAGAATTCGGTCTTCAATCGCTTTTTCGAGGAGTAAAGGATCCATATTCCAGGTTTCTTCCTCAGAATCTACAAATACAGGAATCGCACCAAGATAAGATACTGGATGAGCTGAAGCACAGAACGTAAAACTCTGCACGATAACTTCATCTCCCGGGCCAACACCACAGGCCACCAATGCCAGATGGACTGCTGCCGTGCCTGCAGACAGAGCAACTACAGACTTAGGGGGACATAATTCTGATTCAGTATGGATTTCGGGATTCAGAGATTTTTCTGAATTCACAAATTTTTCCAAATCCTTTTCAAATCCATCAACATTAGGCCCGAGAGGAACTACCCAATTATCTGCGAAAGCCTCCTTTACGAAATCAATTTCTTTTCCCGACAAGTGAGGCATGCAAAGAATGATACGCTCCATTGAAATGGTTTTTATGTCTTATAACAGCTTTTTTATTTGACGATGCCTTTTTCAAGATATTCAGCAAGATTTCGGGTGACGTGCTCACCGGCACGTTCCACTGCCACCTTTGCCATATCTGCCTCAACCATTAATTTTACCAGCTCTTCAAATGAAGTTTTTGCCGTAGGATCCCATCCAAGTTTCTTTTTGGCCTTTGTCGGATCGCCCAGAAGATTCACAACATCAGTGGGACGATAGAAATCCGGAGAAACTTCTATCAAAACCTTACCCGTTTTAGCATCCTTCCCGACCTCGTTTGCCCCTTCGCCCTCGAAAATGAGATCTATGCCTGCATGTTTGAAAGCCAAAAGACAGAATTCTCTTACAGAATGTTGCTGACCGGTAGCAATCACATAATCATCGGGATAATCCTGTTGAAGAATAAGCCACATACATTCCACATAATCTTTGGCATAGCCCCAGTCGCGCATCGAAGATAAATTACCCAGATAAAGCTTTTCCTGCTTTCCTTGCGCTATACGTGCGGCGGCAAGAGTGATCTTGCGGGTAACGAATGTTTCGCCTCGTCTTTCGGATTCATGATTAAATAAAATTCCTGAGCATGCAAACATATTGTAGGCCTCACGGTATTCCTTTACAATCCAGAAACCATACAATTTGGCAACAGCATAGGGTGAATAAGGATGAAACGGCGTGTCTTCGTTTTGAGGCACTGCCTCTACCTTTCCGTATAGTTCTGAAGTGGATGCCTGATAGAACCGACAGGTTTCAGCCAAGCCACATTGCCTGATACCTTCAAGGATACGCAATACTCCTGTGGCATCCACATCGGCAGTGAACTCCGGGGAATCAAAACTTACCTGCACATGGCTTTGAGCCGCCAGATTATATACTTCGTCAGGCCTTACCTTGTTAAGCACCTGAATAATCGACATTGAATCACCAAGATCGGCATAATGAAGATGAAATTTAGGATTATTCTCAAGATGGGCAATGCGTTCGCGGAAATCGACTGAAGAACGTCTTATGGTGCCATGTACATCGTATCCTTTCTCCAAAAGGAATTCAGCGAGGAAAGATCCGTCCTGTCCGGTCACTCCGGTTATTAATGCTCTTTTCATTTTAATATTAAATTTTGATATATATTCACATACGTCTTATCTTGATGGGAATTGCAGAATCAGGGATATTAACCGAATCATGGACAATCAACAAATGTCCCCCTCCTCCTGCACCGGTCATTTTCCAGGCTAAAGCTCCTTCTTCTTTAACTTTCCTTATATGTTGTTCAACCCCTTCCTGCATCATAGCAGGGAACATTGCTACCTGAGCTTCAAATGAATCTTGATAACCCTTTACGAAAGAGTCCAGATCTCTGCTCATAATGGCGTCCCAGGTTCTTTCCGCAGCATCTGTAAGTTTCCTTACTTTCTCAGCCGTGACATCTTTCCCTTCTACCACTGATACGCCCGGCCTACGAGGAAACATCGGTACAAGAGCAAGATGCGATTCAAGCCAATCGAGAATCTGACTATTATGGACTCTTTCAATCTTTACGGGCCAATAACCACCATCATAGAAATGGCGGGACAGCCCTGACAAACAGATGCCAATTGCATCCTGTGCACCAGAAACATGACCCTTATTATCTTCAGGATCATTTTCAAAACAGAAAAGAATCCTTGCCAACATTTCCTCATTGAATTCCGGCAACTGATATTTCCATATGGTCTGTGCCGCTTTTCTTGTTGAAGTAGACATTCCACCCCTTTCCATGAATTCCATGGTGGGTTCTATCGAGGCTGTAATTGCCCATCCTGCTCCATGTTCCGAAACATATGGTTGATCAATCCAGGTTCCTGCTATATCAATACGGTATGGAATTTGCGATTTAACTTCTTTTCGGAGAGATGTGGTTGACCGTGGATCCAATCCCGGTTCAGGCAATCTGTTCAATTCTATATATTCAATATTTCTTGCCTTACAGAAATTCCGTTTTTCTTCCGAGCCTCCATCACTGTTCACAATAAAGATATCCGGATTAACTTTTTCGATTGTTTCGATGAAATCCATCATACCGGAACCTCTGTTGATAAACGCATCCTTTACATATCGTATGGCCTTGACCATATAAAGGCGTTCATTTTCTTTATTAATTGTTTTTCTGCCTTTTAACTCTTCTATAGTGGCATCAGACCCTATTCCTACATATAAATCTCCATATTGAGACGCCTCACGGAAGAACGCAACATGACCGGAATGAAGCATGTCGTAACAACCTGAAACAAAAACTTTCTTTGTCATTTTTCCGCACTTTCTGTGGTGATCTTGCAATAACTATATCTTGCGAATGCAAATATAATAACAAAACAAATAGCTGGAATAAAGAATGAGAAAGAAATGCCCCGGATATCGGATACCAATGCCTGCAAGGGAGTTATCAAGGCTCCTCCAAGTATGGCCATAATCAATCCTGAGGCTCCTATTTTGGTGTATCTTCCCTCCACATTGTTTAATGCTATCCCATAAATAGTAGGGAACATCAGCGACATCACAGCCGATATTGCGATAAGACAAATTATAGAGAAAACACCACTGAAAAAAATTACAGCCATCGTGAGCATTATTCCACCGATAGATGCCCACAAAAGCAAGAGAGAGGGCTTATAATATTTCATGAGCCAGGTAAAAAGAAAACGGCAGCCAGTGAAAGCTATGATAGAATAGAGAAAAATCAGAGATGCGTCTTTTTCCAGGCTATTGGTCTCTGACATTACATATCTTATGGTAAAAGACCATACACAGGTCTGGACACCAACATAAAAAAACTGGGCAATTACTCCATAACGATAATTTCTATCTTTCCAAAGCACTCTGAAACATTCAGAGAGTGGGGCTGATCTGTCAGTATCTTTATCTTTGGGCATCTTTGCAAAAAAGATTATCAGGAAAAGTATTAATAAAACACACCCGATAATCACATAAGTCCCGGAAATAGCATTCAATTCATGAGCCTGAACCTCCCTTAAGGCCTGACTGCTCATATTCTCCCTCTCTAAGGCATCGGCAGAATGTAGCTCCGAAAGAATAAAATGACGACTCAGAAGTATTCCACAGATAGCTCCTATTGGGTTGAAGGTCTGTGCAATGTTTAAACGTCTTGTTGATGATTCCTTCGGACCCATTGAAAGGATATAGGGATTGGCTGTAGTCTCCAGGATTGAACAACCTCCGGCCATGACATAGATTGCCACTAAGAAAAATGGATAGGATGCCGCCAAACCTGCAGGATAAAAAAGAAGAGTTCCTGCAGCATAAAGAATAAGACCTGTCAGGATTCCTGCTTTGTAGGTAAACTTCATTATAAAAAGAGCTGCAGGCAAAGCGAAACAAAAATAAGCCCCATAAAATGCAAACTGCACAAGAGATGTCTGGAGATCTGACATTGACATTATTCTCTTGAAAGCAGCCAGCAAAGTATCGTTCATGTTGTTAGCCACTCCCCATAGAAGAAAGAGAAGACTGACAAGAAAGAAAGGCAGAAAAAGATTTCTTGGTATCGTTTTCAAGGTCATTTACATTTGTTGAGATTAGTCACGTGAGAAAAGGTCTCTTGTATAAACCTTCGATTGCACATCAGAGAGGTCCGGACTGGTTCGATTTGCAAGAATAGCATCAGAAAGTCTTTTAAACTCATTCAAGTCGTTTACCACTCGGCTTCCGAAAAAAGTTGTTCCGTCTTCAAGAGCCGGTTCATAAATAATTACAGTCGCCCCTTTCGCTTTTATGCGCTTCATAACTCCCTGAATGGAGCTCTGGCGGAAATTATCTGAATTTGATTTCATGGTAAGGCGGTAAACTCCAATCACACATTCCTGCTCTGGGGCATTTCCAAATGTATTGGAAGCCGAGTAGTCATACCATCCCGCCATCTTTAGAACTTGGTCTGCTATAAAATCTTTTCTTGTGCGATTGCTTTCCACAATAGCCGACATCATATTCTGGGGGACATCGGCATAATTAGCAAGCAATTGTTTTGTGTCTTTAGGAAGACAATAGCCTCCGTAGCCAAAAGACGGATTGTTATAATGAGTGCCAATTCTCGGATCGAGACCGATTCCCTCTATTATAGCCTGAGAATCAAGACCCTTGACCTCGGCATAAGTATCCAGTTCGTTGAAGTAACTCACACGCAGGGCAAGATAGGTATTGGCAAAAAGTTTAACTGCCTCAGCTTCTTTCATACCCATAAACAAAGTAGGGATATCTTTTTTTATCGCCCCTTGTTTCAAAAGACCGGCAAACTCATGTCCCGCCTTTTCCAGATATTCAAAATCAGCCAATTTGGCAATCGCACCGTTCTCTTCATTAAATTCATCTTTACCGATTAATTTCGGAATACCGACAATAATTCTTGAAGGATATAGATTATCATAAAGAGCTTTGCTCTCCCGGAGGAATTCTGGAGAGAAAAGCAGGTTGAGACGTTCCAATCCTCTTTTTTGATATTTGAGATAAAGAGATCTGCAATATCCCACCGGTATAGTAGACTTAATTATCATAACGGCTTTTGGATTAACCCTAACTACAAGATCAATGACTTTCTCTACCTGTGAGGTATCGAAATAGTTTTTCACAGGATCATAGTTAGTGGGAGCTGCTATAACTACAAAGTCTGCTTTACGGTAAGCATCTTCCGCATCAAGAGTAGCAATTAGATCCAGTTTTTTTTCAGCAAGGTAATGTTCAATATAATCATCCTGAATCGGAGATTTCCTTTGGTTTATTAATTCCACTTTTTCGGGAATAATATCAACGGCAATGACATGATTATGCTGAGATAAAAGAGTTGCGATGGAAAGACCGACATAACCGGTTCCTGCGATTGCTATTGTTGGCATTGTGATATTAATCTAACTTTAGCCGCTCCGAATTTTATCAAAAATTGAGGAACGGGGTATATAGGTATGTTGTTGAGCAAAATTAAGAAAAAAGGGTGACAGGAACAATAAAATGATGATAAACTCTTATCTCTAAAGAATTGACGACAAAATCAAATCAGAGATTGCAAAGCCTTCTTTAGTAAAAAAGAGATTGGAATCCTTCAAAGTGAGGTGGCCAGTATTAATATATTTTGAAGATAAATCCAGGAGAGATTTGACTGCCAAAGATCCGAAAGAGGCTTCAAACTCAGTCAGAGACAATCCCTTTGCAGTCCGAAGCCGCGTTAAGATAAATTCTTCCCTTCGTTCATTATCCGTTAGAATTTCTTCAATATAGAAATATTTGTTTTTCATCTTTTTATTCTGGTTCCCTATGATAGGAGAAGAGATTCGGGCATTTTGGATAGAGTCATCCACCATGAAAAAATTAAGATAAGATTTCAGGTCGGCGGGGTTACTTCGTCGCCGGCTGCCACCATCATAAGAGTGAGCTCCGGGGCCTAAACCAAGATATGGTTTCCCTGTCCAATAGGAGTAATTATGAATCGAATGTTGCTGAGGTAGAGCAAAATTGGAAATTTCATACCTTTCATAACCGGCCTGCCCTAAAAGATTGCATGTAAGGTCATACATAATCCCCCATTCTTCTTCTGAAGGAAGAGAAAGACGGTTCCGGCGAACAAGAACTTCAAAAGGAGTGCCGGGTTCCAACATCAAAGCATAGGAAGATATATGCCCCACCTCGGTTGAAATTACTTTTTCCAATGTTTCCCGATAACTTTCGGGAGATTGTCCGGGAAGAGCAAAAATTACATCTGCCGAAATTTTAGGAAAATAATTCTTTGCTGTTTTCAATGCTTCAATAGCTTCAGAAGAGGAATGTCTCCTACCTATTTTTTTCAGTTCGCTATTGTTAAGCGATTGTAAACCCATACTTAAACGGTTGACACCTGCAACTTTCCATATCTCGCAATTTTCAGCATTTACATCTTCAGGATTCACTTCCAATGTAAATTCTAACCATTCTTTATTTTTACCAAGCAAAGAATTAATATCGCTGACAAATGAATTAAAAAAATTTGGTGGAATCAAAGATGGTGTTCCCCCTCCGATATAGAGTGTCGAAGGGACTTCCGGCAATTCTTCATGTCGATTTTCAAGTTCCAGCAGGATTGTTGCTAAATATTTTTCCCAATCAGCTATCCGAAGACCGGCTGAGTAAAAATCACAATAAAGACATTTAGACCTACAAAAAGGCACATGTAAATAAAGAGCCGTCATTCAGGTTAGTTATTGAAGGGATTAAAGGGAGGAAATGTGTTTTCTAACATACGTAAGGAGAATGAGAATTTAAGATATTATTTGTAAATTGCACCGAATTTTAATAAGGTGTGATTTTAATCAAAATCATAACGATAGAAAATTACAAAATTTAGGAATACAAACAAAACCAAAATCATAAAATTCTAAAATATGAAAATTTACAAAACATCGGAAATCAAGAACATCGCCTTGATTGGTTCCAAGGGATCCGGTAAAACCACCCTTGCCGAATCCTTGCTCTATGGAAGCGGCGTTATTAAACGCCGCGGCACAATTGATGCAGGGAATACAGTGTCTGACTATTTCCCCGTAGAAAAAGAATACGGATATTCAGTTTTCTCAACAGTTTTTAATACAGAATTCAACGGAAAGAAACTGAATTTCGTAGACTGCCCGGGAGCAGATGATTTTGTAGGAAATGTTTACACAGCACTTGGTGTTTGTGACACAGGAGTGATTGTGGTTAACGCTGAATACGGCGTTGAAGTTGGCACGCAGAACATTTTCCGAGTGACCGAAAAACTTAAAAAGCCTGTCGTTTTTGCTCTCAATAGGATGGACGGTGAAAAGGTGGATTTTGATAATATGGTCGATCAGCTTCGCGAACATTTTGGAGCTAATGTTATGCCCGTTCAATATCCTCTGGATGCCGGTGCTAACTTCCATTCAATGATTGATGTTCTTTTAATGAAGAAATATGAATGGGGTCCTGAAGGGGGAGCGCCCAAAGTTTCAGATATTCCTGCAGATCAACTTGACAAGGCTCAGGAACTTCATGATGCCCTCCTTGAAGCAGCTGCTTCTAATGATGAGGAACTCATGGAAAAATATTTTGCTGAAGAACCTCTGACAGATGACGAAATAAGAAGCGGACTTCGCAAAGGTCTTATCGACAGAAAGATCTATCCGGTATTTATTGTAAGCGCAATAAAAGACATGGGAGTCAGAAGGATGATGGAATTCTTAGGAAATATCTGTCCTTCGCCGGCAGAAGTTCCTGCACCTGAAAACACAGCGGGAGAAGAAGTTAAACCTGAGGCCAACGGTCCGCTCTCAATTTTCATCTTCAAGACATCTGTAGAACCTCATATCGGAGAAGTTTCATATTTCAAAGTTATGAGCGGCACATTGAAAACCGGTGATGATCTCGAGAATGTTTCTCGCGGAGGTAAAGAAAGGCTTGCGCAGATCTTCACTGTTTCAGGCCAAATAAGAAATGCAGCGGAACAACTTGAAGCCGGAGATTTCGGAGCTGCCGTAAAACTTAAAGACGTTCGTACGGGTAATACCCTTGATGCCAAGGGATGTGACTATCAGTTTGACTTCATCAAATATCCGGCACCGAGGTATATTCGTGCCATCAAGCCGCAATCAGAGAGTGATGCGGAAAAACTCATGGGTATCCTTACCCGTATGCATGAGGAAGATCCAACTATCCTGGTGGAACAGAGCAAAGAACTTAAACAGACCCTTGTAAAAGGTCAGGGAGAATTCCATCTGCGCACCTTGAAATGGAGAGTAGAGAATAACGACAAACTTCCGATTGAGTTCATAGAGCCTAAAATTCCGTATCGTGAAACCATCACAAAGGCTGCTCGTGCTGATTACCGGCACAAGAAACAGTCAGGAGGTTCAGGACAGTTTGGTGAAGTGCATCTGATTATTGAACCATACACTGAAGGAATGCCTGAACCCGATTCATACAAATTCGGAAGTCAGGAATACAAGCTTAACGTCCGTGACAAACAAGAGATACCTCTGGATTGGGGCGGTAAACTTGTGGTTTACAACTGTATTGTGGGTGGTGCTATTGACGCACGCTTCATACCGGCAATAGTAAAAGGACTTATGGATCGTATGGAACAAGGTCCGCTCACCGGATCCTATGCACGTGATGTCAGGGTAATGATTTATGACGGAAAGATGCACCCGGTAGACTCGAATGAAATTTCATTCCGTCTTGCAGGACGTAATGCCTTCTCCCAGGCGTTCAAGAATGCCAATCCAAAGATTCTTGAACCGGTATACGACGTAGAGGTGATTACTCCCGCCGACACCGTCGGAGACGTGATGAAAGACGTCAACGGTCGCCGTGGCATTATAATGGATCAGGATTCAGAAGGTGGAATACCCAAACTCACAGCCAAAGTTCCATTAAAAGAAATGTCATCCTATGCCACATCACTGAGCTCAATCACCGGAGGACGAGGATCATTCTCCATGCAGTTCTCTTCTTACGAACTGGTGCCGGGTGATGTTCAGGATAAGCTTCTCAAGGAATACGCAGAGACTTTGGAAGAAGATTAAAAATCTATCCGCCATTGAAACTCGGGGGCACTTTTCAGTGCCCCTTTTTTATTCCTTTTGGAAAACGTCATACTAAAAAATCAGAGACATGGTAAACCATGTCTCTGCCTATAATGATATAATGAAATGTATTTATCAAAAAATTCTTAGAACCAGCGGGTATAAGCGAAATCTTGGCGATGAGGGAGATCTTTATTCTTCGGATACATTCTTAAAGAATATCTGAAGGAACCCACATTCTCTACTTTATGATTATATTCATAAGTGAGGATATCACCATCACGGCTAACAACTTTAAATGGTAAAGCTCCGACAAATTCAGCCACACCGTCAAGATCACGATATCTCACCAGTTCAACGCCTACATCCTCACCAAGACCCTTAGTGTCGATAACACATTTAATCGAGACATTGTTACCATAATTTACGGCTTGTCCGGCATTCTGGCTATCGTTGATATCAACACTCAACACTTGAATCTCATTCCATTTAGAAGCGAAATTCTCTTTCCATGCAACAATGTCACGTGCTTTTGCAAAGTCATTTTTCTTAAGCTTTTCTGCTCTTTTGGATTCAGGAATATATAGCTTCGAAATGTAATCGTCAAGCTGCCGTTTCATTGTAAAATGGGGAGCTATATGTGCAATACTCCTCTTGATGCGATCAATCCATTCCGGACTATAACCCTTATAGTTCTTCTTGAAATAGAGAGGAACAATCTCATTTTCAAGCATTGAATAGATAGTTGCAGCATCAAGACGGTCTTGCTGTCCCTGGTCGTTGAAAGTCCTCTTCTCGGTGAGGGCCCATCCGGCAAGTTCATCAAATTTATAACCCTCATACCACCATCCGTCAAGGACAGAGAAATTGAGAACTCCATTCATTTCAGCTTTTTCACCTGAAGTGCCGGAAGCTTCCAATGGACGTGTCGGAGTATTCAACCAGATGTCTACACCTGAAACCAAACGTTTAGCCACAATCATATTGTAATCTTCCAGGAAAATAATCTTACCAAGGAACTGTGGCATCTTTGAAATTTCAACGATCCTTTTTATCAATCCCTGGCCCGCCCCATCAGCCGGATGGGCTTTTCCTGAAAATATGAACTGCACCGGATATTTATCGTTATTTACAATCTTGGCAAGACGATCAAGATCCGTGAAAAGAAGATGAGCACGCTTATATGTCGCAAAACGACGTGCAAAACCTATGATGAGTGCATCAGGATTAATTTTCTCAAGAATATTAACTACAGCACCCGGGTCTCCTTGGTTTTTGAGCCATTTTTCTTTAAAATCTCTCTTAACAAAATTAATGAATTTATGTTTGAGAGTCATTCGCATATTCCAGATTTCCTCATCAGGAACATTGAAAATCCCTTCCCAAGCCTTGGGATTGCTCTGATCATAAAATAGTTCTTCACCAAGATGCTCAGCATAGAAAGCTTTCCATTCAGAAGCCGCCCATGTCGGCATATGCACACCGTTCGTCACATAAGTGACATGAGACTCATCTGGTCCGTAACCTTTCCAGACTCCGGCAAACATTTTTTTGGAAACTTCGCCATGAAGCCAGCTAACACCATTAGCTTCCTGACAAGTGTTAAGAGCGAATACACTCATAGAGAATTTCTCAGGTGTGTCGGGATTTTCACGGCCCATATTCATAAGGTCGGTCCAGGATATTCCAAGTTTTGCCGGATATTCTCCCAGATATTTCCCTAAAAGACTCTCTTCAAAATAATCATGTCCGGCAGGAACCGGTGTATGCACTGTATAAAGAGAGCTGGCCCTCACAACCTCTAATGCCACATTGAATGGCAGATGATCTTTCTGAACATAATCTACAAGCCTCTGGAGGTTAAGGAGAGCAGCATGGCCTTCATTAGCATGATAGATATCAGTGTGAATACCTAAGCGATTGAGCATATAAATACCACCAATTCCGAGCAGATATTCCTGTTTCATTCGGTTTTCCCAGTCGCCGCCATAAAGTTTATGGGTAATGGGTCGGTCGAATTCGGAATTCATATCAAAGTCGGTATCGAGAAGGTATAAATTCATTCTGCCCACATTCACACGCCATACATGGCAATATATATTACGCCCGGGGAATGGCACCTCAAGAATCATTGGCTGGCCGTCTTCTCCCGTAACTTGCTCTATTGGCAATTGTTCGAAATTCTGCGGCTCATAGTTTGCCACCTGTTGCCCATCTATTGAAAGAGACTGAGCAAAATAACCATATCTATACAGGAAACCAACAGCTGTCATCCTGACTTTGCTGTCGGAAGCTTGCTTGATATAATCTCCTGCAAGAACCCCGAGACCACCGGAATAAATCTTAAGACAGTTACATAGACCATATTCCATAGAGAAATAAGCCACTGACGGGATATCATTTCTCATAGGTTCTTTCATATAAGCCTTAAAATCTGAATAAACCTTCTTGATACGATCCATCATTGTTGGATCTTTCTTAACATCGTTAAGACGATTTGAACTGATTCTTTGGAGCAACATAACCGGGTTCTCCCCTACTTCACGCCAAAGATCAGGATCAAGATCCTTAAATAGATTTTTACCTTCACTGTTCCATACCCACCAGAGATTCTTGGAAAGATCTTCGAGGGGTTTTAATTCTTTGGGCAGGTTGGCGCTTACTGTAAGACTACGCCAAACGGGCTCATTGGTATTACTTACCTGTAGTTTCATATCTAAACTATTAGTTAGTTCTTTAGTATTTATTTATTCTTTGATTTCTCCTTTGTTCAGCTGTTGCAAAAGCTTGATAATAATAGAGAATAAAATATTTCCAATCTGCTTTTTCTGCCGTTGATTTAGAAAGTTTCATGACTTCTTTCCTTACTTCTTCCGATGAAACGGCATATTTCTCTACCTGGGAAGATATTTCGCGAACGGCTTCATAATAATTGGAATCAGTTCGGGAAATCACCTTTACTCCGCTTTCATATAGCGAATCGGGCAAATTATCAAGAATCCATTGACCGAATCCACTTTTGTCACTTGTGATTGTAGGTATACCAAATGCTATACTCTCGAGCGGAGTGTAACCCCATGGCTCATAATAAGATGCAAAAATTGTAAGGTCTACTGCAGGCAGGAGGTCATAATAAGAAATATTTATAACACCATCACCTCCATTCAAGTAACAAGGTATATAGATAACGTTTATTTGGTTATCTATATTATTTTCCGCCTTCAGGGTTTTGATTCTTGAAGCGATGGAATCAGAATCAATATTATGAAGCATATGGGTGATATAACCTGAATCGGAATTTCCCTTATTTTTTTCGTCCGTTAGTTCCAAGGGATGACTTACCCAGGCCGGGACAAGTATTAAAGCGATAATATCTTGGGGTAAAGATGACAGGCTTAACTGTGAGAGTGAGTCAAGAAACATATCCAGACCCTTATTTCTATACTCATTCCTTCCTGAAGTTGCAACAATAAGGGCATCTTCGTTAAAATCTTTATTTTTAAGAAGTTTAGCTAAGGATAGTATTTTTTCTCTGCCGGCCTTCCTTAAGGAGGAGTATTTTTTGTCACCGGGAACAAAATCCGGTTCAAACCCATTTGGAGTAACAACTTGCGGACGTATCCCCAACAGCTGCTGAGCCTCTTTCGCGGTCAGTTCACTCACTGCGGTGAAACAATCGGCGTTCATTGCAGCTTTCTTTTCAAGGCTGTGTTTTGCCTCCATATTCAGTTCAAAAGCCATTTGATCACCGTTATATCCTTCGAAATAATCGTAAAGTGGCTTGCCGTTTCCACAGATACTTCTGCCGATACTTGTTGCATGTGTCGTGAAAATAGTGGCTGCTTCAGGCATTATCATCTGAAGATAAAGGAGACCCATGCCTGTGGTCCATTCGTTGAAATGTGCCGTTACATTAGCTCCTCTCGTTTCCGTAAAATCTGCCAGTCCCTTAATTACAAGAGCTGACGCCACAGCAAAGGCACAACCTTCTCGATAATCTCCATATTCATGCATTGAATCAACACCGAATCTTTCCCACATTTTCCCGAAAATTTCATCAAGATGCTCATAGACACCTGAGAATTTTATGAGGATTACCTGAGGAGATCCCGGTATTTTCCAACGCCCTGTTCTGACAGAGATATCAAAAATGCCTATCTGATGTTTATAAAATCCGTTGAAAAGTTTTTTATCTTCTTTGAAAAAAGGTGATGGATTTTCCTTGCTCCATACATCCGGACCAATAAAAACCAGCTTATCTCCAAATCTTTCTTGAAGAACTCTGGCTTTAGTTGACAATACTGTATATATACCTCCGATTTTGTTACAAACTTCCCAACTTGTTTCAGCCAGAAGCCCTATACTTCCGAGATTTTGGGGCTGCACATCAAGCATTATTAATGGTTTTAAATTGTAAATTCAATAGATTTAAGGGAACCACCAAAAAGACCTTAAATTACCTGATTTTTATTATGCAAAATTACAAAAAAGGGATTAAATACCAAAAAAGGTCGCTTGACTAACCAATCAAGCGACCAATATTTTGAATTCTTTACTATTTAATCTCTGCCTCCTCCAAAGATTCTTAAGAGGAAAAGGAAAAGATTTATAAAGTCTAAATAGAGGTTCAAAGCTCCCATTGTGGCGAGCTTATCTGTCATCTGAGGATCAAGGTTGGCAGCTGCCAATCTTTTGACTGTCTGGGTGTCCCATGCTGTCAGGCCTGTGAACAAAAGAACCCCTACAATTGAGATTATCCATTCCAGTGCACTACTTTTAAGGAAGATGTTCACTACTATGGCAATGATTAATCCCCATAGAGCCATCACAAGGTATGTGCCAATCTTAGAAAGATCCGATTTTGTGAAATAACCATAGATCGACATGGCTCCGAATGTACCGGCTGTTATAAAGAAGGTATAGACTATTGTTCCAAGTTTATAGACTATAAATATCGGAGCGAGCCAAACACCCATAACAGCAGAAAAAATGCAGAAAAGTAGCAGACATGTGGCTGTGCTCATTCTGGTGAGACGAGCTGGAATCATGAAAGCCATCACAAGCATTCCGATGAATAGACCCCAGAATACAATCTGATTGCCAAAAATAAATTGCATAGCTGCCTGACTTGAGGCAACACCCAACGCACAGAAAGCTGAAATCAACATCCCTATGAACATTCTGACATAGACACGTTTCATTACAGAATTTGTCTGTGTTGTCACTGCATTCTGCCCGTAATAAGGCGGAGGTGTCATGTTTTTGTATTCCATTTTTTATTAGATTTGTTAATCGTTGAATCGAAATTTGTTTTTATATTAGACTGCAAGAAGTGTGCCAGGTTTATTTTTTATCACATTCTCTCCGGCATTTCCATTCCTAAAAGAGAGGCTGCTGTCTTAAGGGTTCTTCCCACAACCTCCGAAATCAAAAGTCTAAGATACTTGACTTGTGTATTTTCTTCTTTTAAAATCGGATAATCGTGATAGAACTGGTTGTATTCTTTGGCAAGATCATAACAATAATTTGCAATTAAGGCCGGAGAATAATTTTTTCCTGCCTCTTTTACTATATTGGGGAAATCTGCAATTTTTTGAATCAGAGCTGATTCCTTTTCATTTGGAAGAACTCCGGCCTCTACTTCCGGATTATTGATTCCTGATTTCCTTACAACTGAACGGATTCTTGCATAGGTATATTGCAAGAATGGCCCCGTATTTCCATTGAAATCTATTGATTCTTTGGGATTAAAGAGCATGTTCTTCTTGGGATCAACCTTGAGCAGGAAATATTTCAAAGCACCGAGACCTACCATTCTGGCTATTTCTGAAGCTTCTTCCTCTGTCATATCTACAAACCTTTCGGCCGAAGCCTCCTTGGCATCGCTGATCATTTTATCAATAAGGTCATCGGCATCAACTACTGTTCCTTCCCTCGACTTCATTTTCCCCTCCGGAAGTTCTACCATTCCATAAGAAAAATGAGTCAGGTCTTTGCCCCATTTGAAGCCCAGTTTGTCTAAGATAAGAGCGAGAACCTGAAAATGATAATTCTGTTCATTGCCGACAACATATATCATTTTGTCTATTGGGAAATCCTGATAACGGAGTTTGGCGGTTCCAATATCCTGGGTCATATAGACAGAGGTTCCGTCGCTTCTTAAAAGCAATTTATGGTCAAGACCGTCCTGTGTAAGATCTGCCCAGACAGAACCGTCCTCCTTACGATACATAATACCTTTCTCTATGCCGTCCAATACAAGATCCTTGCCTTCCAAATAGGTGTCTGATTCGTAATAAATCTTATCAAAATTTACCCCGAGTCGGCCATAAGTTTCATTAAAGCCCTCATATACCCAGTTGTTCATAGTTTCCCAAAGTTTTCTTACTTCAGGATCGCCGGCTTCCCATTTTCTCAGCATTTCACGAGCCTCAAGCATAAGAGGGGAGGAAGATTCAGCCTCTTCTTTGGTCATTCCCTTAGAAATCAGTTCTTCTATTTCTTTTTTAAAATGTTTGTCAAATTCCACGTAAAAATCCCCGATCAGGTGATCTCCTTTTTTCCCTGAAGACTTAGGAGTCGCTCCGTTTCCCCATTTTTTCCAGGCAAGCATCGACTTGCATATGTGGATGCCCCTATCATTGACAATGTTAGTCTTGACTACTTTTTTTCCGTTAGCCTCAAGAATTTTTGAAAGTGAATATCCCAAAAGGTTATTTCTTACATGTCCGAGATGCAAAGGTTTGTTTGTATTCGGAGAGGAATATTCCACCATTACCAATTCTGAGTCTTTATCAGCGGCCGTAATGCCGAAATTTTCATTGCCGGCAATAGTTTTTAAAATATTCACCCAGTATTCCGGATTAATTGTGATATTCAAGAAACCTTTCACCACATTGAAGCTCTTGACTGCCGGCTCATTTTTTACAAGCCGTTCACCAATTTCTGAAGCTGTGGATTCCGGAGATTTTCGTGAAACTTTGAGAAAGGGGAAAACAACAATTGTGAGATTTCCCTCAAATTCTTTTCTTGTGGCCTGCGGCACAATTTCTGATTCTTTCACATCTGCTCCGTAAAGCGATTTTAATGCATTACTTACACCTGCTGAGATAACCTTTTCTATTGCCATTACTTTGTAGAAATTAATTCTCTTTTCTTTGAACCTCATTCCATAATGAAGTTAATTCCATGAGGACTTAGATGCAAAGTTAATCAAATTCCTTCTATCAGGAAGCCAACATTAGATTTTTCCCAAAAAACTTATTATTTGTCACAAAAAATTAAGGGTGTATCAATTTTGTTGACACACCCCATTATCTTTAAGATAATAACAATTATTTCCCAAGTTCAGCAGCCGGTTTGAATTTAACAACTTTACGTGCCTTGATCTGAATTTTCTCTTTAGTTCTGGGATTGATGCCGCTTCTTTCAGGTTTTTCAACCATTGCAAATGTACCGAATCCGATAAGTCTGACAGTGTCGTCGTTTGCGAGCGCCTGCTCAATAGATTCGAGGCATGCGTCCAAAGCAGCTTTTGCAGCAACTTTGTTTAATCCTGCTTTAGCAGCGATTTCGTTGATAAGATCTCCTTTATTCATGTCTGTTAATTTTTAAAAGTCTGACAAATATACAACTATATTTTTTATTCTTTATAATTTTTCCTACATTTTTATAAAAATTATATACAATTTAACTTTCTAAACTTTCTTTAACTATAATGACGGAACTTGGTAAAATTCACCGAGAAACAATCTCTTTATGAAAAAAATAAGAAATGGAAGGGTCTTGAGAAACATCGGACTCATTTATTCAGATATGTGTAATGAGTATGGAATGTAGCCTAAAGCAGAGAATAAATCTTTAAGAAATTTGAAGAAAAGACCCACAAAATTCTCCTTCATGTTAAGTAACTTTGCATTCATAAATTCAATAGATATGTTTCTCATCAAAGACACGCTGGTTTCCCTGGATCTTATTGAACGATTTTTCGTGTGCGATCTTGATGTTTGTCTTGGTCAATGCTGCGTAGAAGGCGATGCCGGAGCTCCCTTGCTGGAAGAAGAACGAGACAATATAGAAAAGAACCTCGATAAAATTTTAGAGTTGCTTACCCCATCAGGAAAAAAGGCTGTGATTCAGGACGGAGTTTCCTATCTCGATTCGGATGGGGATCTTGTGACAATGCTGATTGAGGGTTGTAATTGCGCATATTCAATTTTTGATGAAGAGGGAAAATGTCTTTGTGCATTGGAAAAAGGATATCGTGAAAACAAATTGCCTCAGTTAAAACCATCTTCCTGCCATCTTTATCCTGTTAGATTAAGTAAAATCGGAGAAATGACGGGGGTGAACCTACACAGATGGAAAATTTGTAAGGCCGCAGAGAAAAAAGGTGAAAAGTTAGGCATTAGGGCTTATGAATTCCTAAAGGAACCTTTGATAAGAAAATTTGGCATTGAATGGTATGAAGAATTATGTAAAATAGCAAAAGAATGGCTTGCACAGAAAAAAAATAAATAATTTTTTATTTCTCAAAGTATCGGGGAAACAAGTCTTAATAAAGATTCGAGAAAACGATGAGATAATGGTCTTTTCCTCCATTTCTCCTTCTGAAGCTTTTCACACTGTTTCATATCTTCATAGAAGATATCCCTCATTTTACTATTTACTTCCGAGTCCAGAATAAACAGATTACATTCAAAATTGTTTTCAAAACTTCTGAAATCAAAATTTGTGGAACCGGCTGTCACCAGGTCATCATCTATTATCATTGCTTTAGCATGCAACATACCGGGCTGATAAAGGTAAATCTTGATTCCGGCAGCAAGGCATTGAGTTATATAGGAAAAAGAGGCATAATGCAGCAAAAGGCTGTCAGTATGAGCCGGCATCATTATCCTCACATCAATATTCGAAAGAGCCGCCGCCTGGAGAGCGTTAAAGAGGGCATCTGTCGGAAGGAAATATGGTGTCTGAATCCAGATCAGACGTTTCGCAGAAGTTATTGCCTTAAGGAACATCAAGGAAAGATTATCCCATTTACTAATGGGACCCCCAGTGACTAACTGGATACCTCTTTCATTTTTTTGTTCCTCTTTCGTGTTTTGCAGCGATGGAATATAGGGTTCCTTTTCTTGAAAATTCCAATCAACAAAAAACGAATATGTCAAAGATTCTACTATGTCGCCTTTTACCCTGAAATGGGTATCTCGCCACACTTCAGAGGATGGCCCCTGACCATAAGCATAGCGGTCTGCGATATTCATTCCTCCGATATATCCGGTTTCCTCGTCAATTACAACTATTTTACGGTGGTTTCTCCAATTTATCCTATTGGCAAACTGGGGAAAATTAACTCTGAAAAAAGGACGCACTTCAACTCCCCCCTCTCTCATTTTTTTAAAAAATTTATTACTTGCCGAGAAACTTCCTACATGATCATAGATAACCTTGACATCAATCCCCTCTCTGGCTTTTCGTATCAATATATCAGAAATTTCGCTACCAATTTTATCGTCAAGGAAAATGTAGTATTGAAGATAAATAGATCTGACTGCTTTATTCAGATCAATTTTTAAAGATTCAAACTTTGAAGGACCATCTGTAAAGATGTTGATTTCATTATTATAGGTCAAGGGGTAACCTCCAACTTGTGTACCTAATATTACAAGGTTTTTCTGCTTTTTATTAAGATTTGTATCCTGCAGTTTAACTCTGGAGGTCTGGACAGAATGTTGAAGGCGCCTCCGGTTTGCTTGAGAGAGCATTTCGCCCCTCATGCTCCTTCCGAAAAAAAGATAAAAGATTAAACCGATACCGGGAAGAAAAATCAAAGCAATCACCCATGAAAGAGCACGGATAGGATTCCTGTTTTCCCGTAGCACAAGCACAACGGATGTAATTACAATAACAAAATACAGAATCACAACCAGAAAAATAAACCAGCTGCTTAAATGTATCGTTTCAGGTATGTGCATTTATATTCTGACAATAGTAATACAACGCTAATTTATAAAAAATAGACTAAAAAAGCAAAGCGACAGCCATTGGCCGTCGCTCTATTATTTTTGAACATTAGAAACTTATTCTTTTGTTTCTTCTCCTGCAGTTTCAGCTTCCGGAGCAGGAGTTTCTTCCTTAACTTCCTGAACCTGAGCTTCAGCCTTAACAGCTTCCTCTGCTTTCGGAGCAGCATCAGTGTTAGTTTTCTTTTTACGGCTTCTGCGGGTGGTTTTCTCTTTCTTGGCCCCTTTAGCTTCAAGCATGATATCATTGAAATCAACAAGTTCAATCATTGCCATTTCAGCATTGTCACCAAGACGGTGAACTGTTTTGAGGATTCTTATATATCCTCCGGGACGTTCAGCAACTTTTTCGGCAACCACGCCAAAAAGTTCCTTAACAGCTTCTTTGTTTTGCAGATAACTAAAAACAAGACGCCTGTTGGCCATATTGTCTTTCTTACAACGTGTGATAAGCGGCTCTGCGAATACACGTAAGGCTTTAGCCTTTGCCAAAGTCGTAAAGATTCTCTTATGGAGAATGAGAGAAATAGTGAGGTTAGTTAAAAGCGCCTCACGATGAGCCTTCTTACGACTTAGGTGGTTGAATTTTTTATTATGTCTCATCGTCGGTTATTCTTTGTCTAATTTATATTTTGAAATGTCCATTCCGAAACTCAGATTGTGATTTGCTAAGAGTTCATCAAGTTCCGTGAGAGATTTCTTGCCGAAGTTCCTAAATTTCAACAAGTCGTTTTTATTGAAGACCACGAGCTCAGCAAGAGTCTCCACTTCAGCACTTTTCAAGCAATTCAAGGCTCTCACTGAGAGATCCATGTCGGTAAGCTTGCTCTTCAGGAGCTGACGCATATGGAGCACTTCTTCATCAAATTCATCAACTTCGTTTTCAGTTGGAGTTTCAATGGTTATCTTCTCGTCACTGAAAAGCATAAAGTGATGAATCAGGATTTTGGAAGCTTCTTTTAGGGCATCTTGGGGCAGAATTGATCCGTCGGTCAAAACTTCAATTATGAGTTTTTCATAATCGGTCTTTTGTTCCACGCGATAATTCTCAACTGTATACCTCACATTCTTGATTGGAGTATAAATGGAATCAATCGCAATGAGCGTCGGATCAGAGTCGCCTAACATCTCGCGGTTTTCATCAGCAGGAACCCAGCCTCTTCCCTTGTTAACGGTAAATTCCATACGGAAACCGGCTTTTGGGTCAAGACGGCAGATTTCAAGTTCAGGATTCAAGACTTCAAAAGCTGTAAGCACTTTACCAAGATCTCCGGCACGAACGATATCAGTTCCGGAAACTTCAATTACACCTTTTTCAGAGTCCTGGTCGGAAACTTTCTGTTTAAACCTTACCTGTTTGAGGTTCAGAATGATATTTGTTACATCCTGTCGCACTCCGGGTATAGTGTCAAGCTCATGATTAACGCCATCGATTTTAATTGAACAGATGGCATAACCACCGAGCGACGACAGCAATATCCTACGCAAGGCATTGCCTATGGTCTGCCCATACCCCGGCTCCAAAGGCCTGAACTCGAATTTCCCGAACTTGTTGTCCGCTTCGAGCATTATCACTTTGTCGGGTTTCTGAAATGCTAATATTGGCATGGGTTTCTATTGTTTTTTATTTAGAATACAATTCGACGATCAACTGTTCCTTAATATTCTCAGGGATATCTTCACGCTGAGGAACATGGAGGAATTTTCCGCCTTTTACGCTCTCATCCCATTCAATCCAGGGATATTTGCTATGATTGAAGCCTGCCAATGCATCGGCAATCACTTCAAGAGATTTTGATTTTTCTCTCACTGCCACTACATCTCCCGGTTTAACCTGGTAAGACGGGATATTGACTACTTTTCCGTTTACAGTGACATGTTTGTGAAGAACAATCTGACGAGCTGCAGGACGTGTCGGGGCGATACCAAGACGATAAACTACATTATCAAGTCTGCTTTCGAGGAGCTGAAGCAAAACTTCACCCGTAATACCTTTAGTTCTGGCTGCCTTATCGAAAAGGTTTCTGAACTGACGTTCGAGAACCCCATACATATATTTGGCTTTCTGTTTTTCACGGAGCTGGGTTCCATATTCAGAAACTTTTCTCCTGCGGTTTTGGCCATGCTGACCCGGTGGATAATTTCTTTTAGCAAGTATTTTATCCTCTCCGAAGATAGCTTCGCCGAATTTTCGTGCAATTTTGGTCTTTGGACCTGTATATCTTGCCATTGTTTTGTGTGTTTAATTAAAGTGGGCCATATTTATCCTTTTCCTTAGCGCAGCCGCGATCATCGAGAGAAAGGTGTGTGATGATCTTTCGCATTCAGAAAAGGCGCTCCTGGCTTTTATTATTATACTCTTCTTCTTTTAGGGGGACGACATCCATTATGTGGAAGCGGAGTAACATCAACTATCTCTGTTACTTCAATACCGGCACCATGCACTGTGCGGATTGCACTTTCACGTCCGTTGCCCGGTCCTTTCACATATGCCTTAACCTTTCTCAGGCCGAGGTCATAAGCGACTTTTGCACAATCCTGAGCTGCCATCTGAGCTGCATAAGGAGTGTTTTTCTTTGAGCCTCTGAAGCCCATCTTGCCTGCTGAACTCCAGGAGATAACCTGTCCTTCGCTATTGGCAAGACACACGATGATGTTGTTGAAAGAGCTATGTACATGAAGCTGACCGCTTGCGTCAACTTTGACATTCCTCTTTTTTGCTGCGACTGTCTTTTTTGCCATACTTTAATTTTATTTAGTAGCTTTCTTCTTATTTGCAACCGTCTTTTTACGTCCCTTTCTGGTACGTGCGTTGTTCTTTGTGCTCTGGCCACGAACCGGCAAACCGATACGATGTCTGATTCCACGGTAACAACCAATGTCCATAAGGCGTTTAATGTTCAATTGAATTTCTGAGCGGAGGTCTCCTTCTACTTTATATTCATTCTGAATAACCTCACGCACTGCTGCAGCTTCAGCATCTGTCCAATCCTGAACTTTTGTGTCAAGATTAACTCCCGCCTTGTTCAAGATTGTCTTAGCAGCACTTCTGCCTATTCCATAAATATAGGTCAAGGCAATTTCTCCTCTTTTGTTTTGTGGCAAATCAACGCCAACTATTCTTACTGCCATATCTGGTTTCTAATGTTTTATTTTGCAAAGGTAATGAAATTATCCTTGACGTTGTTTAAATTTAGGGTTCTTCTTGTTAATTACGTATAACCTGCCTTTGCGGCGCACTATCTTACAGTCTGCGCTGCGCTTTTTAATTGATGCTCTTACTTTCATTATTTTGTTGTTTTTTATTTATATCTGAAAGCTATTCTTCCTTTGCTGAGATCATAGGGGCTCATTTCCACCCTTACCTTATCTCCGGGAAGTATCTTGATATAGTGCATCCTCATTTTGCCTGAAATATGGGCTGTTATCTCGTGCCCGTTGCTCAATTCAACTTTGAACATCGCATTTGATAAGGCTTCGAGGATCACTCCGTCTTGTTCTATTGCTGCTTGTTTTGCCATTTTATTTTACTGTCTTTTATTTTTATCGATTTAATGTTTCAACAGCTGTCTTTGCTAAAGACTCATCTATATAATTAAATGTGGTGAGAATTTCGGGGTCCCCCTCCGTTATTAAAATCGTATGCTCGAAATGAGCTGAGGGTTTTCTGTCTCTTGTTCGACATTCCCAGCCGTTTTCTTCAAAAACAACTTTCTTCCCACCAAGATTAATCATAGGTTCTATCGCGATACACATCCCCGGTTTTAAAATTGGTCCGATTCCCCTTCTTCCATAATTGGGAACTTCAGGGTCTTCGTGCATATTCTTTCCAATACCATGTCCGCACATCTCCCGGACAACATTATATCCTGCTTTTTCGCAATATGTCTGGATTGTATTGGAAATATCACCGATTCTTTTACCAGGAAGGGCAACCGATATACCTTTATATAGGCTTTCTTTAGTCGTTCTGAGTAAATCGAGAGTCTTCTCATCTACTTTACCCACGGTGAACGTATAGCAACTGTCACCATGAAAGCCGTTGAGCTCAACTACACAATCAGTCCCTATTATGTCTCCCTCTCTCAGAGCATAGCCGGAAGGGAATCCATGTACCACTGTTTCGTTAACCTCAATACAGAGAGTTCCGGGGAAACCATGATAACCAAGACAAGCGGGTTTACCCCCGTTGTCGAGGATAAACTCTCTTGCCACATTATCAAGTTTGCGGGTTGTGATTCCGGGTTTAACCCAAGAAGCCACTTCTCCCAGCGTGCGACTTACGAGGTCACATGCCTTACGCATTCCTTCTATCTCTTCAGCTGTCTTAATATAGATCATTAATCAATAATAATGACAGTTAGAAAGCTCCGCTACCTGTTGTGCGTCCCTTAATACGGCCCTCTTTCATAAGACCGTCATAATGGCGCATAAGGAGATGGCCTTCAATAATTCGAAGTGTGTCAAGGATAACACCCACCATAATCAAAAGTGAAGTACCTCCGAAGAAAGCTGCGAACTGACGATTAAGCCCTACAACATGTGCAATTGCAGGTAATATAGCAACAATACCTAAGAAAATGGAACCCGGCAATGTGATACGAGACATAATTGTGTCAAGATATTCAACAGTCGGTTTTCCCGGTTTTACACCCGGGATAAATCCATTGTTCCTCTTCATGTCTTCAGCCATCTGAGCCGGTCTAACTGTGATTGCAGTGTAGAAGTAGGTGAAGGCCACGATCATGATGAAATATACGAGGTTATACCAGAATCCGTAAAGGTCGGTCATCGCTCCGAAAAATCCTGAATGATCCGTTGTGAAACCAACCATAGTCACAGGTATGAACATGATAGCCTGAGCAAAGATGATAGGCATCACACCGGCAGCATTTACCTTCAGTGGAATATACTGGCGTGCACCACCATATTGACGGTTACCTTGGATTCTTTTAGCATATTGCACCGGTACTTTTCTTGTACCCTGTACCAGGAGCACAGCACCTGCAATTACTGCAACCAGAATGATAAGTTCAACAAGGAATATAACGAGACCTCCTCCTGCAGAGTTCATGAGGCGTCCGGTGAATTCCTGTATAACCGCTTCCGGGAAACGAGCCATAATACCGATAAGGATTATAAAAGAGATACCGTTGCCAATACCTTTCTGGTCAATCCTTTCTCCAAGCCACATAATGAACATGGAGCCGGCAGCCAAGACAATAGTCATAAAGACTACGGTCCAGAAATTCATTTCTATTATGCCGCCTGCAGCCCTGACCTGATACTGGAGATTAAGCAGATAAGCCGGTCCCTGTACAAGCAGGATAAGAACAGTGAGATAACGTGTGTATTGATTAAGTTTCATACGTCCGCTCTCACCCTCTCTCTGCATTTTCTGGAAAGCCGGTAGAACCATTCCTAAAAGCTGAATCACGATCGACGCCGTGATGTAAGGCATGATTCCAAGGGCAAATATCGAAGCCTGAGAGAATGCTCCTCCGGAGAACATGTCCAGAAGCTGCATCAATCCGTCGCTCGTGAAATTTTTCAGAGCCATAAGATCATCGGGATTGATGCCCGGAAGGACAACATAACAACCGAAACGGTACACTATCACAAGAAGGATAGTGATACCGAGTCGTTTGCGTAGGTCATCGACACTCCAGATATTTTTTACTGTTTGTGTAAATCCCATTTTAAATTATTTAGTTTTTAGATACTGATCCTCCTGCAGCCGTAATTGCATCTTCGGCTTTCTTAGAGAACGCATCAGCATGAACTTCTATTGCTTTAGTAACAGCACCGTTACCAAGAACCTTTACAAGACATCTTTTGGGTACAAGACCGGCCTGTCTCATATCATCGACAGTGATCTTTGCCAAATTCTGGGCTTCAGCGAGAGCCTGGAGAGCATCAAGGTTGATGGCTTTATATTCCACACGGTTGATATTTTTGAAACCGAATTTGGGAACTCTACGCTGCAACGGCATCTGACCGCCTTCAAAACCGATCTTGCGTTTGTAGCCGGAACGTGATTTAGCGCCCTTATGACCTCTTGTAGATGTTCCGCCGGTACCGGCTCCCGGACCGCGGCCTACTCTTTTGTTCTTTTTGTTGCTGCCGGGTGCCGGCTTAAGATTATGTAATTCCATTGTGTGTTCTTTCATTAAAGTTTAGTCACTTCCACAAGATGATGCACAGCCTTGATCATTCCTCTGATTGAGGGACAATCTTCATGCACCACTGTATGATTCATCTTCCTGAGACCGAGGGCATCGAGAGTGCGTTTCTGCACTGCCGGGCAATTGATTCGGCTCTTAATCTGTTTGATTGCTATCTGTGCCATTTCTGTTTCAATTAGCCGTTAAACACTTTTTCTACCGATATACCTCTACCCTTTGCGATCTCAGCCGGGCTTCTCATCTCACCAAGCGCTTCAATAGTCGCCTTCACAAGGTTGTGAGGGTTGGATGAACCTTTACTCTTGGCAAGCACGTCTTTAATGCCGGCACTTTCAAGAACCGCACGCATAGCACCACCGGCTTTTACTCCGGTACCTTCTGACGCTGGCTTCAGGAATATTCTTGAGCCGCCGAATTTAGCGTTTTGTTCGTGAGGGATAGTACCGTTATGAACCGGAACTCTGATAAGGTTTTTCTTAGCAGCTTCAACGCCTTTTGCTATAGCTGCTGTCACTTCATTAGCTTTTCCGAGTCCCCAACCGATAACACCGTCTTCATTTCCAACAACTACAATTGCTGCAAAACTGAAGGCACGTCCACCTTTAGTTACTTTAGTAACCCTATTGATGGCAACCAACCGGTCTTTCAGTTCCAAGTCGTTTGTTGACTTTACTCTATTATTTCTTTTTGCCATGACCTAATTAAAATTTAAGACCGGCCTCGCGTGCTGCATCGGCCAATGATTTAACCCTGCCATGAAAGAGATAACCGTTTCTGTCAAAGACAACCTGAGTTATGCCTTTATCTATGGCTTTCTTTGCAATATCTGCACCCACTTTGGCTGCAATTTCAGTCTTGGTGCCACCTTCCATACCTTTAGAAGATGAAGCGACCAATGTATTTCCGGCCAAGTCGTCGATTATCTGTACATAAATGGCCTTATTGCTACGGAAAACGCTCATACGCGGACGTTCGGCAGTACCCGAAATCTTACCGCGGATGCGAGTTTTGATTTTATTTCTTCTTGCTATCTTAGATACCATAGTCTTCCTTATTTTAATTATTTAGCATTAGCCGACTTGCCGGACTTACGTCTGATAACTTCACCGACAAACTTGATACCTTTACCCTTATAAGGCTCAGGCTTACGCAATGAGCGGATCTTTGCACACACTTGTCCTAAAAGTTGTTTATCCGAACTTTCGAGGATAATAAGCGGATTTTTGTTCCTCTCAGATTTGGCTTCTACTTTTACTTCCGGCGGAAGCTTGATATAGATAGCATGTGAATAGCCTAATGAAAGTTCGAGAACCTGACCGGTAGCATTAGCTCTGTAACCTACACCAACAAGCTCCAATTCTTTCTTGTAGCCTTCTGAAACACCAACCACCATATTGTGAATCAATGCTCTGTAGAGGCCATGCATGGCTCTGTTCTCTCTGGAATCGTCCGGACGTTTGATTTCCAGATGATTACCTTCCTGTTCGATAGTGATGGCAGGATTAATTTCCTGAGACAACACGCCTTTCGGACCTTTTACTGTCACAACGTTGTCTTTTACCTGTACTGTTACGCCTGCAGGTATCTCTATGGGTGCTTTACCTATTCTTGACATATCGATTACCTCCTTTGATTAATAAACGTAACATAAAACTTCACCACCGATCTTGCGTGCCTTAGCTTCCTTATTGGTCATTACTCCCTGGGGAGTTGTAAGGATTGCGATACCGAGGCCATTCAAAACACGAGGCATATCCTTGTAGCCGGTGTATTGACGTAATCCCGGTCGGGAAACACGCTGTAAGTCTTTGATTGCGCTTACATTGTCAACAGGGTCATATTTAAGCGCTATTTTGATTGTACCCGATGGAGTGGGACCTTCAATGAACTTATAGTTCAAGATGTAACCCTGTTCAAAGAGGATCTTAGTGATCTCTTTCTTCATTTTCGATGACGGGATGTCAACCACACGGTGTCCCGCGCGGATGGCATTCCTCACTCTTGTCAAATAATCTGCAATTGGATCTGTCATCTTTTTTGATTGTTAAATTGATTCAGATTTTCCGAACAATATTTAATTCTCTCTATATAAATTTTACCAGCTTGCTTTCTTAACACCGGGGATAAGACCGGCAGAAGCCATTTCGCGGAACACTATCCTGGAGATACCGAATTGTCTCATATATCCCTTGGGACGTCCTGTCATTGAGCAACGGTTGTGAAGACGCACTTTAGAAGCATTTTTTGGAAGCTTCTGCAACTTGGCCAATGCTTCATAATCGATATTGCCGTCGGCATCAGCAAGGGCAGCTTTCTTTAAGGCAGCTTTCTTTGCGGCGTATTTCTCAACCATTTTCCGGCGCTTCACTTCGCGCGCCTTCATTGATTCCTTTGCCATATCTATTAATTTTCTCTTTTGAATGGGAGACCGAATTTCTTAAGGAGTGCGAATCCTTCTTCATCAGTGGGAGCTGATGTTACGAAGGTGATGTTCATACCCTGAAGTTTCGGAACATTATCAATATTAATTTCCGGGAAGATTATCTGTTCGGTGATACCGAGAGTATAGTTACCTCTTCCGTCAAGTTTAGAATTAATACCCTTGAAGTCACGGATACGAGGGAGAGCCACTCTTACGAGACGTTCCAGGAATTCATACATTTTATCCTTACGGAGAGTCACCATGGCACCGATCGGCATTTTCTTTCTTAACTTAAAGTTAGAAATATCCTTCTTGGAAAGAGTAGGAACTGCCTTTTGGCCGGTGATCGCAGTGAGTTCATTGAGAGCAGTCTCAATAATCTTCTTATCCTGGGTAGCACCGCCAAGACCCTGGTTGATAACAATCTTCTCCAGCTTAGGAACCTGCATCACGCTGGAATAATTAAATTCCTTCTGAAGTTCGGGAACAATGTTCTCCTTATATTCTTTTTCGAGTGTTGTCTTGCTCATGACTTAATCTCCTCTCCTGATTTCTTTGAATAACGTACAAGTTTCCCGGCATCATTACGTCTTCTACCTATACGGGTAGGCTTACCGGTCTTGGGGTCAACCACATTTAGATTAGAGATGTCAACCGGGGCTTCCATCTTTACAATACCACCCTGAGGATGTTTTGCATTAGGTTTCATGCTCTTTGAGATGATATTGACACCCTCTACAAGTGCCTTATGCTTTTTAACAAGCATTTCAAGCACTCTACCGGTCTTACCTTTGTCGTCACCGGTATTGACATAGACTATGTCGCCCTTTCTGATATGAAATTTTGCCATTTTTCTGTTTCTTTTTAAAAGATTAAAGAACTTCAGGCGCGAGCGAAACAATCTTCATGTTGGTGTTACGAAGCTCGCGAGCCACAGGACCAAAAATACGGGTACCGCGGATTTCACCGGCATTATTTAATAACACACAAGCATTGTCGTCAAAACGGATATAACTACCGTCAGGGCGGCGCACCTCTTTCTTAGTACGAACTACTACAGCCTTGGAAACTGTACCTTTCTTAACATCAGATGAAGGAATGGTGCTCTTCACTGTCACCACTATAATATCACCTACTGATGCATATCTGCGGCCTGTACCGCCAAGTACATGAATACAGAGAACCTCTTTGGCTCCACTGTTGTCTGCTACCGTGAGTCGTGATTCAGCCTGTATCATAATTACTTAACTTTTTCGATTATTTCTACGAGTCTCCATCTCTTTGTTTTGCTCAGAGGACGGGTCTCCATTAATCTCACTGTATCACCGATTGAACATTCGTTCTTTTCATCGTGGGCGTGATACTTCTTTGTTTTATTTACAAACTTGCCGTAGATCGGGTGTTTTTCTTTCCACTTGATCTCGACTGTGATGGTCTTGTCGCACTTATTGCTTGATACGACACCAATCCTCTCTTTTCTCAAATGACGTTTTTCTTCCATCTTTTTCTTAAATTAAGGATTAATTCTCTGCGGGAGCTGAAGC
Organism: Muribaculaceae bacterium; assembly: GCA_022510445.1. Taxonomy (GTDB): domain Bacteria; phylum Bacteroidota; class Bacteroidia; order Bacteroidales; family Muribaculaceae; genus Lepagella. The sequence continues at coordinate 33,886 of JAFLTN010000007.1, forward strand.
TTTCTGAGCTTCGAGTTCCTTTAAGCGCAACACAGTCTTCAAGCGGGCAATTTGACGGCGATCTTTTGTAATTTTCGCCGGATTGTCGATGGGAGAGATCGCGTGCGCTACTTTCAATTCACGATAAGCCTTCTCGCTCGCCTCTATCTGGGCGCGCAATTCCGGAATGCTTAATTCCTTGATTTCTTCCTTTTTCATTGTTTAAATATCTAATTGATAATCTCTTTTATACGTTCTGGCTTGCGTCGTAGTCACGTCTAACCACAAATTTAGTAGTGACCGGAAGCTTCTGAGCGGCAAGTCTCAACGCCTCTTTAGCGATATCGTATGGAACACCTTCCACTTCAATGAGAATACGTCCCGGAGTTACAGGTGCTACGAAACCTTCAGGATTACCTTTACCTTTACCCATGCGGACTTCTGCCGGTTTCTTTGTAATGGGCTTGTCAGGGAAAATTCTGATCCAGATCTGGCCCTGACGTTGCATATGTCTTGTGACTGCTACACGGGCTGCTTCAATCTGACGACCTGTAATCCATTTTGATTCGAGGGTCTTAATGCCGAAAGAACCGAACGCAAGCTGGTGACCCCTCTGGGCCTCCCCTTTCATACGTCCCTTTTGCGAACGACGATATTTGGTTTTCTTTGGTTGTAACATTCTTCTAAGTCAAATTAGCGGTTGTTGTTCTTCTTGTTTCTGAATCCACCTTTACGGTTTCCTCCTTGTGCACGTGAAGTTTCCTTCTGTCCTATTGCATAGGAAGGAGTAAGTTCTTTTTTACCATAAACTTCGCCACGGCAAATCCAAACTTTTATACCAATGATACCGACCTTGGTGAGAGCCTCAACCATAGCATAGTCGATGTCGGCACGCAGAGTGTGAAGAGGAGTTCTTCCTTCTTTGAACATTTCGGAACGAGCCATTTCAGCTCCGTTCAATCTTCCGCTCACCTGTACCTTGATACCTTCGGCACCCATTCTCATGGTGCTTGCGATAGCCATCTTGACTGCTCTTCTGTAAGCCACTTTGTTCTCAATCTGACGAGCTATGTTGGTAGCCACGATTTCAGCATCAAGTTCCGGCCTTTTAATTTCATGGATATTGATCTGAATATCTTTATCAGTCAGCTTCTTCAAAGCATCCTTAAGGATATCCACATCTTTACCACCCTTTCCGATCACCATACCGGGACGGCTTGTGCAGATTGTCACGGTGACGTTCTTCAAGGTTCTTTCAATAATTATCTTAGACACGCTTGACTTTGCCAGACGGGTGCGGAGATACTTACGGATAACGGAATCTTCAAGAAGAGTTTCACCGTATTTCTTACCTCCGAACCAGTTTGAGTCCCAACCGCGGATCACACCAAGACGGTTGCTGATTGGATTTACTTTCTGTCCCATCTTTTAAAGCTTATTAATTGTTTTTCGTGTCGACATACAAAGTCACGTGATTAGAACGTTTTCTGATTCTGTAGCCTCTACCCTGTGGAGCCGGACGGAGACGTTTGAGCATCGGAGCGCAGTCAACAAAGACTGTCTTTACATAAAGCTCGTCAGCTTCAGCCTTACGTTCATTTTTTTGTTCCCAGTTTGCAATTGCAGAGCGAAGCAGTTTTTCCACTCTTCTTGCTGCCTCCTTATTGGAGAACTTGAGGATACCGAGAGCCTTGAAAGCCTCCTGACCTCTGATCATATCAACCACGAGGCGCATCTTGCGGGGAGACGAAGGCACATTATGCAGCTTAGCAAAGTATTGGCTCTTGCGAGCCTCTTTAATGGCGTCGGCTGCTTGTCTTTTTCTTACACCCATTGTAAATTACTTTCTGTTTTTTAGACTTTAATTATCGCGTTTTGACGCCATTATTTCTTTTTATTTCCGGCATGGCCACGGAAGGTTCTTGTCGGGGCAAACTCCCCTAACTTATGACCTACCATATTTTCAGTGACATAAACCGGTATGAATTTGTTTCCGTTATGAACCGCGAAAGTGTGGCCTACGAAATCAGGAGATATCATGGAGGCGCGGCTCCAAGTCTTTATAACTGACTTTTTCCCGCTTGCGTCCATATCAGCTACCTTCTTTTCAAGCTTAACACTAATGAAGGGTCCTTTCTTAAGCGAACGACTCATATCTGTCTTCTTTTAATCAAATTTATTTTTTCCTTCTCTCAATGATATACTTCGAAGAATGTTTCTTCGGTGAGCGAGTCTTGAGACCCTTAGCATACAAACCTGTACGTGAACGCGGGTGACCTCCTGACTGACGACCTTCACCACCTCCCATCGGGTGGTCATGAGGATTCATAACAACACCACGGTTATGAGGTCTACGGCCTAACCAGCGTGAACGTCCTGCCTTACCGCTCTGTTCGAGTGCATGGTCTGAATTGCCGACAACACCTATAGTGGCACGGCATGTGAGCAACACCTTACGGGTCTCGCCTGAAGGCAATTTGATTATCGCATAGTCACCTTCTCTTGATGTGAGCTGAGCGAAAGTTCCGGCTGAACGAGCCATTACAGCTCCCTGACCTGGACGCAATTCTATGCAGTGGATAAGAGTACCTACAGGGATATTAGCCAAAGGAAGTGTGTTACCTACTTCCGGAGCCACATCTGCACCGCTCATAACTGTCTGGCCTACTTCGAGACCATTAGGAGCGATCATATAAGCCTTTTCTCCATCCTTATAGTATAGAAGCGCGATTCTTGCAGAACGGTTAGGATCATATTCTATTGTCTTTACCGTTGCCGGAACTCCGTCTTTATTCCTTTTAAAGTCTATCAGACGCAATTTTCTCTTATGTCCACCTCCACGATAACGCACTGAAAGCTGTCCTGAAGTGTTACGTCCACCGGTGGAACGTTTCCCGGCTGTAAGAGATTTCTCTGGTGTGATCTTTGATACTTTCTTCACAGAGGCAGTGCCGTCGCTATTTGTTACAGCGATCTCATTGCGGAACACACCAATAACCTTGTGTCTTTGCCCGGGTGTAACGGGCTTGAATTTCTTTACTGCCATTTCTATTAAATGTTGCTAAAATAGTCAATCTTCTGTCCTTCGGCCACTGTTACGTAGGCTTTTTTGAAACTCGGTTTCTGACCCTTTATGAGGCCCCCTTTTGTCCAGCGCTGTTTTCTTTTTCCTGCATAGAGAGCAGTGTTCACTTTAACTACGCGAACATTATAAAGCTTTTCAACGATATCCTTAATCTGGAATTTATTAGCCTCAGGAGAAACTGCGAAAGTATAGCAATTTTGCTTATCACTGTAAGCGTTGGCCTTCTCTGTCACGATAGGTCTGATTTCTATTTCCATGTCTGTTTCTCTTTGAAGTTAGAAATTCTCGTTAATTAATTCTACGCTTCCCTCGGTCATAAGAATTGCATCCGTGTTAAGAACGCTGTAAGCATTCAGATCCTTAGCCTGCATCATCATGGCATTGGGTACGTTGCGAACTGAAAGAAGGAGGTTATCGTCATAACCGTTCATCACAAGAAGAGTTTTCTTTGTTTCCACCTTAAAGCTCTTCGCAATTTTCATCCAGTCTTTGGTGCATGGTTTGTCGAAGCTGAAGTTTTCAACTACGATGATCTCACCTTTTCCCGACTTGGCTGTCAAAGCGATCTTACGTGCAAGTTGTTTCATCTTCTTGTTAAGCTTGGTGCGATAGTCTCTCGGACGCGGACCAAACACGCGGCCTCCACCTTTAAGAAGAGGTGAGTTGATATCACCACGACGAGCACCGCCACCACCTTTTTGACGGCCAAGCTTTTTAGTAGATCCGGAAACTTCACTTCTTTCCTTGCTCTTGTGAGTGCCTTGACGTTGGTTGCCCAAATACTGTTTAATATCAAGATAAAGGGTATGATCCGCGTTGCCTTCGGTCAAGTCCCGGCCAAACACCTCATCGTTAAGAGTTACCTTACGTCCGGTGTCTTCTCCTTTAATGTTATATACTGCTGCTTCCATTATTTCTCAACCAAAACAATTGAACCTTTATGGCCTGGTATCGACCCTTTGATTACTAACAGATTGTGTTCAGGAAGAACCTTAATCACCTGAAGATTCTGAACTGTGACACGGTCATTGCCCATATGGCCTGCCATGCGAAGTCCCTTGAACACTTTTGCGGGATAAGAACATGCACCGATAGAACCCGGAGCACGGAGCCTGTTATGCTGACCATGAGTTTGCTGGCCAACACCGCCGAATCCATGACGTTTAACAACACCTTGGAAACCTTTACCTTTGCTTGTGCCGATCACATCGACAAATCCACCCTCCTGGAATAAATCAACTGTGAGGGTGCTTCCAAGCTCCGGTGTGGTTTCAAACGATTTGAACTCAGCCAAGTGTCTCTTGGGGGTCACTCCTGCCTTGGCAAAATGTCCTGCCTCCGGCTTGCTGGTGTGTTTTTCTTTTTTATCTTCAAAACCAACCTGCACGGCTTCATAACCGTCTTTCTCAACGGTCTTCAGCTGAGTGACAACACAAGGACCAACTTCGATAACAGTGCACGGAATATTTTTTCCGTCGGCACTGAAAACGGATGTCATTCCGATTTTCTTTCCTAATAATCCTGGCATTTCTTTAATGGTTTAAAACTATTTTTCTATTGCCGGAATTTATCCGGCAAAAATTTCTCTGATTATACTTTAATGCTGACGTCTACGCCACTTGGCAATTCCAACTTCATCAAAGCATCTACTGTTTTGGTTGTAGAGCTATAGATGTCTATGAGTCTCTGATAAGAAGAGAGCTGGAACTGCTCACGGCTTTTCTTATTCACGAAAGTTGAACGGTTAACCGTGAAAATACGCTTGTGTGTTG
>JAFLTN010000070.1 GCA_022510445.1 Muribaculaceae bacterium
AAGGAAGCCCTGGCCCAGATCGATTCCAAAGACTATGCGTTGCCTTTCGCTTATGACGGACGCAAGCTCTACAAGATCGGCATAGAGGTTTCGACAGAAACCCGCAACATCACCGACTGGCTGATCGACTAACCTTCAAAAAAAAAAGTGCGATATGTCTCGCACCCTTTACTGAAGAACCGTTCTTTACTTGCCGGCTTCTCTTTTGCGTTCTTTAACTTTGCCTTTGTCTCCATGAGCCTTCGGCATCGGAGTCATTTTCGGTTTGCCGAAACTATCCTGATTGCCATAGAGATAGACATTTTCAAGGAAAATCACATATTGGTCGGGAGTCAGAATCTCTTTCACTCCATTGAGATAGTTCTTTTTGGCGTCTTTTTTCTTTTCAGCCTTCTCCTGACGGAGCTTCATCTTTTCCTCTTTTGAAAGTTCCTGTTTTTTATCAGACTTTTCATATGACTGAGGCATCACTGGACCGAGACCCTGACGGAGCACCTGCAGGCGTTGCTGCTGATCGGCTGTGAGTTCAATACCGTTGAAAGGATCAGTGCTAAGTTTGTGTGCCCTGCCGATTTCACCTTTGCGAACCTCTTTTTTACCCTCTTTCTTGCATTCTTTCTTCTCTTTCTTATCTTTGCTGCACTCTTTACCGCAGCAGGTTGATTGAGGAGCGTTGCTCTGAGTGGTGGTCTGTGCGTAGGAGGTTGCGGAAAGGAGAGTGGCTCCGGCGATCATCAAACTTACAAATAATTTCTTCATCATTAATCTATTTAAGTGACAACTTTATGTTGTCGGTTAATACTAAATTTTACTGTGAATATCCTTATTGCTGCAGCAGTTAATTTCACATGATTTACGACAATATGACCCGGCAACCACAGAAGAGTTTAAAAACCATTAAATAAAAAATGTTAAAATCTCTGATCTCTGATCCCTTATATCTTGCCCTTTTTCTCCCTAATTCCCACTCAATCTTTTTATCTTTTAATCACTTCTTTAATATTAGCCTACTATATACATAATTCACAGACATAAAATTCATGCAAAGACAAAGCTGTTTCACAATGTATTTATAGCAGGTTGAAGTTTTTTAGACGAAGGTGAAGTTCCATATCATTGCAAAAAAAAAATTTTATAAAAATATTATAAACTCGCAATTATTCACTAATTTTGTAAATTAATCAAAACATCATAACACAACAGTGAACCATATATCTTACATAATGAACCTAATCCGCTCATTTATCCCTTTGAGGGAAAGCGGAAAGTGCTTCAAAGCTCTTTCTGTATCCATATGTTTTCTCTTCGCGACACTGACATTCCTCTCATCCTGTTCAATGATTAACGAGGATCTCAAACCTTGTGCAGAAGAACCCAACACATTCGTAAACGTTAACTTCGTCTATGACTATAACATGACGGGAAAAGACCTGTTTGACGAGCATGTCGGTTCCGTATTCCTTTACATATTCGACTCAGACAGTATCTTCCGTTACCGTCGGGTTCTTCATAAAGCTGAGATGACGGGGGGCATAGATTTCTCCATGCAATTTGATACCACCGAACTTAAACCCGGTCAGACCTATCATCTTGTGGCTATGGCAAACGGTAACCACCTCGGCTATACTGCTTCGCTTGAAACCCCTGGGTTTGTAAAGACGGATCTTGTTGAGGGTGAATCAAGAATCTCCGACTATATCATCAAACTTGACCGAGACGAAGACGGCGATTTTGACTTCGGAGTGGTGAACTATCAGGATGCATACGGCAATAATCAGGCTATGATCGACACAGTCTGGAGTACGAAGCCTGACGAAGTGCAGACCATCCAGATACCAAGTAAAGAAGACCATAAACCGTCGCTTACTAAACTGCCGGATGTAAATGTGGACGTAACTATCCCGATGATGCGTCTTACCAACGCTGTTACAGTGAATCTTTTAGCGCCTAATTTCGAGGAAACCACCGATCCCAATATCTTTAATGTATTGGTTTACTTCCCTCATGGTAATGGTACGATCGACTTTACCGGTACGGTATACTCATATCAGCCTCTGTATTATAGGACTCTTAGAAAGAATATGGTTCTTTACGTGCCGCTGTCGGAACGAGGTAGCCGGGCTGATGGAGATAAATTTGCCTTACAGGCTGAATTCGGAGTGTCCCGTCTCCAGATGAACGATGAGTCAAGTCTTCAGGTGAGGGATGCTGAAACTAACGAACTGATAAGCGAAATACCTGATTTCTCACAGTTCCTTGCTCATGCTTTCGACTATTACGGAGACGATGGTCAGGAGTTCCTCGACCGCGAATATGAATTTGAAGTAACTCTGGCTCTTGAGGAAACGGGACCGAACGACGATCCTCAGAACAACTGGGCTTATATAGAACTGAAAGTGCTTGACTGGGTGGTCAGAATCAACAAAGCCATCTTCTAAAAGAAAATAATACCGACATCATGAAGCTGTCACACCATATAAACTTTTTAATATTCATCCTGCTTTTCTTGCTGCCGTCATGTTCTCTCATCAACGAGGATTTCCCGGTGCCGGCAGATGATGAAAACTTTATGCCAACGGATCTTTATTTTGCACTTAATATCATGATGCCGAATGAGAATGGCTCCCGAAGTGCTACAACAAACGGGGGAGGATCTGGTGTTACACAAAATGGCAAGGAAAATGAAAATAAGGTTTCGTCAGCTTATATCTATTTTTATAATATAGATAATGGATCTTTTGTAACATCTTTTTTTGTAAGCCAATCGATGGTGAATAAATCACAAGAAAAGATAGAGGGTAAATCTGATGGGGTTTATAAACTGACTGCCAAAGTAGAATATGAACAGTTGAAAGCTTTATTGGGAAAGAAGCTGAATTTATATGTGCTCGCTAATCCTCAAGGCTTTCACACTGAAGAGTCAGACTTCCTAAAATCAACATTTTCTTTTACGCCACGACCTTTTGTGACAGGTGGTATTCTTTGTCCGATGTCTAATCTGGAGAAATATGAAGTTAATCTTTCAGCATATAATGACCTAGACCTAGAAGGTGCTTCAAAAAGTCAGGTCTTCGAACATATAAAGGGTCTGTTCAGTGGGGATTATGAGAAAGGAAAACTTTGGGATGTATCAAATGGTGAGGATGAGGGTAAATATAAGGGTAAAGGATCCCTGAAGTTGGAACGCTCAATAGCTCGTATAGATTATAAGAGTTCAGAAACCGGAAATGTGAAAGATCTCTATAGGATTGCTAATGCTAAGGAAGAAGTTTACGTAAAAATTGTCTCAATGCAGCTCTTTAATCTTTCTCAGAATGCTTATTATTTCAGACATACTGCGAAAGGAGGCAAAACAAAAGCCACGGAGCCTATTTCCCCTTTCGGAAAAGAGAAAAATGAGGGTACATCTACCGATGAGAATAGTTATACCTGGATTGCTGACTGTAATTGGGAAGGAACTTCTCCTACTTATACCAAAGATATTTCTCTTTTTCTGAATCCGATGAAATCAACCACTACTGAAAATGAGAAAACTAACTGGAGTATTGGGGGCGATGATTCTAATCTTTACTGCACTACAATGCAAGATTTTGGAACTACAGATTATAAGGAATGGTATTATATCAATGAAAATACATTGCCGTCAACTACTGATATGACACTTGAAAAGGCTACGGGGATTGCATTTCGAGTGATTGTTTGTAATGCGAATGGCATTCCTATAACTGGACAGGCAGGAGGAACATTCCGTATTACTTTGGGCGGTAATGCCGGAGACAAGGAGGGTCATTACCGTGAATTGGAATGGACTCCAACGAATGATGAGGAAAAGGAACCGGGAGGTTTTTATATGACTTATTATTATCTCATCGAACATAATAATAATCAGTATCCTTCTTCTGACCAATCCGGTTCATCTTCGGATAATAATACTGTTAACGGGAAAGATGGCAAAAGAAATAATTTGGATCCAATGCAGATCGGCATTGTAAGAAATAATGTTTATCAGCTTTCTGTAACGGGAATAAATAACATACCGGATACAAAGGAGCCGGACAACTACAGTCTCTCGATCGATATCAAGGTGCTCCCATGGGTTAAGCGTTCTATCAGCGTTAGCTGGTAATAAGTCCCGTCTTGCACTCCATATCAAGTCTACTTTCGCTTCACTTATGGTGAGGGAAACACAGTATAAACTCCTCAAGCTATCTGCCATTTGATAGCACCCAATTTCCTCTAAGTAGCATAGCTACCTTACCGGGGTCTGCAGATGGAAAAGAAGCTTTCTCGAAAAGGATGTCAGTGATTATTGAGATACTCATTATAGGAAAGGGGAGCGGCTAACCCACTCCCCTTGAACCTAAACAATGAAAATATCGAAAAACTGTCAGAACCCATTTGCTGCCATTAGTTCGAGCGATCGGGTATTAATTATTAATCATTACAAAAAACTGACAGTGAGTTTCTGTAGCTTTTGTGGCATTACTCAAGAGAAAGATCTATGATCCCGAGTATTTCGGTCGAGACTTCTCCAAGCCAACCGGAAGATGCACAGACACCGGTCTGGACTTTTACAAAGTCAATGAAATCCAATTCCTTCGGAGATCCATCCTTGTCAATCGCATCAGCGATACGGAAACGATTACAATTTTTAATCCCTTTAAATTCAATATTATCTTCTCCCATATTGTCGGCATATCCCCAGTCAAAGGGTGGATTTTCCCAATTGCCTGTTTCCGGATTTCTAACAGTCTTGGCTTTGAGACAAGTCCCGGAAAGAGTGTAGGAATCTGTATCAACCCATGCCGGATAATATGTCGGCTGTTTATGGAAGGTTCCCAAATATGAAATTTCACCTGAATTACCTAAATTATCAGTCCATGGCACCGGTTGTCCCTCTTCCGAATGTCGGTAATAAGTGACCTTATAATCCGGAACAGTCCCTTCAGCGAAAGTATCACTTCCCTTAAGTTCAAACCAGGTGTCATCAGGGAGACCGTTGCCGTTTTCATCTTTCATGACATATAATATTCCGGGTTCATTAGAGCTTCCGTTCTGACTTATGAAGGCATTCCCAAAAACTCCAATTTCGTAATCCCCTGTATTCAGAACACTATGGTCGAATCCGACAACGATATATCCGCCGAAGGCTCCAAGACTAACAAAATTGTTGTCTTTTAATCTGTCAAAAGCCCACTCACCGGCCTTTTCAGGCGTAATTTCGCTCAGGTCGGAAAAATCCGACCCGAAATCATTGATGAATTGCCCGGGAGCCGGTGTCCATTCATAAACCCTGTCAATTTCCGCACAGCTGAAGGGTGAAGCCGGTCTAAAGCCTGACTCAGTGGGCTCTTCCGGCTCCGGTCCTTCAACATCAATCACTTCATCTTTATTACAGGAAATCAACAGACAAAAGAAGACAACAAGTGATTGCTTAAATAACTTATCAAACTGCATTATCGGGCAAATTTAAGCCGTGAGTTTCCTGATTTAACCACATAAACTCCGGCGGGTAACTGTTCAACTGAAAAACTTGACGCATCGTTGGAAGTCATGACAATATTTCCCATGGAATCAACCACTACAGCAAAGTCATTCTCATCCAAAGATATCGTCTTATCAGAGCGGTTGTATTTAATTGTCCGGTTCTTAGCCAATGATTGGGTTGATACTGCAGAGGTCTGAGCCACTTTTCTGACTGAGATCTTATCCATACAGAAATAAGCGGGAGTATTCATTCCCCATTGTCCTGAATCGGTGCTACTCATTGTGAAATAGATTTCTTCAACGACACCGAGACTGCTAAGATCTACATATTTCCATCCGGTAGCGGCATTCAGACATCCGTTGTCAAATGAAGCCAAAATGATATCCAAGGTTTTTTCATTCTCTTCGGCATCGATTCCATGAACCGTGAGTGTCAATCTATCTCCTTGTGTGAATGAGCGGGAAAAGCCGTCACCATAAAGTATCGAATAGAAAGTATAGGTGTTCAAATTAAAATAGGCACCTATCAATTGATAGCTTTCGCCGGTGTTGAAAGTTATCTCTGACTTAGGGAATCCGACCAGATACGGCATCTCCTTACCTGATACGGGAGCACCGAAATCATTGGTTTTGATTGTGTTATCTTCGTTCAAGACGATGCCTCCCTTCGCCATATTGCTATACTGATAAAGAAGGGTATTGCTCCGGTAGGCATTGTCAGTTGAGTTAGAAGCAGTGAAACCATACCAATAGCTGTAATCGGAAATGCTGCCATGGGTGATTGAAAACACCTGACTTTCGATTTCCGTTTCATCATCATCAAAAGTTCCGTTCCACATACCGTTGACTTCATCAAAAGTCAACGGGGTTGTTGCTTTTGAGAGATCCAAAATGATAACATCGCCGGCTGAAGAAGCTTTTGCAGGGGTCGCATTAATGGCTAAGGCACAAGCCATTAAAAGATAGAAAGATTTGAATTTCATTTTAAAATTGATTAAAAAATTAAACTGTTCCCGGTTTTGTCTTAAAATCAAATTCACCGGAAACAGTTTACAAATTCTTTCTATCGACAGGGCAAAATAAGTCCGCGCGCTACCTGAATTTTCCCTTAAATAAAAGAATACCCATTTCCCGGGGTTTTTGCTTTTAAGATAAAAATGGCAGGTCTTCTGACTTATTCCGAATGTCATGCCTTCCCGGATTTCATCCAGTGACTTTATATGACATCTTTTTATGGAAAATACAGCAGCGGGTACTGTCGGGGATTCACACCCCATTCCCTATTACACCATAGAGAGGCTCTCTTGCCTGAAAGGTGACCATTTCAAGGGCAAAATTAAAAAAATTCTCACAAAAAAATCTTGTTTATCCGGATAAAAAAATTTGAAGATTTTTAATTGATTAACTATTAAGAAGATAATAATATAGTATTTGATCCGAATTAAAATTCAACCGAAGACAAACTGTTTCACAATGTATTTATAGCGGCTTGTGGCGCCGTCACTTGTTAGCGGATGGAGCCGATGGAGCGTAAATAATCGGTTTCATTTATTTTAAACTGAGTCTTCGCCTCTATCAGATTGGAATAGGACGCCTGCCATTGCGATTGAGCTTCCAAAAGGTCGGTGAGTGTCATTAATCCGGATTCATATTGGTCTTTCATCATGGTCAAATTAAGTTCGGCATCCGAGAAGGCCTTTTCGGCAGTCTCAATGAGACTGAAACCGTCCAGGTAATTATTATAGGCCTGGCGTGCCTGGAGTTCCATGAGTTTTCTGTTCTGTTCTAACTCCAACTCAGCGTTTTCAACTTCTATTTTGGCTTTCTTTACTTTTTTGAAACCCTCTCCCCAATGAAAAATGGGTACTGAAAGGGAAACGGCTCCTATGAACCCCTTATAATTAATTGACTGGGTGTAGGGATAGACAGTGCCGTCATCAAGCATCAGATAATTTTTCATTTTCAGATTTCCGAAAGCATTCCAACCGAGCTGAAGTCCGACAGTGGGCAGAAAATCGGCCCTTATCATGGAAACGTCATGTTTCTTGGCCGTGACATTCATAGAAGCGAGATGTAGTTCCGGTCTTGAAGTTATACCGGAATATTTCAGTAGTCCGGCATCAAACGTATCTAAATTTTCTGTTAGTATAATTTCTTCAGTATCTTTCACTCCGATAATTCTGCAAAGGGCGAGACGGCACAATTCTTCGCCGGACTCTGCCTGTTTTAAATTATATCGAAGTTCAGACATTTTAGTCTCAACACGCGACACACTTAACCGGGTGGTAAGGCCTAATTCAAAAGCAGACTTCGTATAACTTAAAATCGATTCCACCTGAAGGATATAGGAATGAAGCATATCAATTTTTGAGCGCACGGCAAAAAGCATCCAATAACTCTTTTCAGCATCTGCAATAACATCCATTGAAACCGCGTCGAGCTGTTGCTTGGCAACCTCCTGGCCCAGAGAGGCCAGTTTGTTTGCCGTTACAATCCTGCCACCGGCATAAACCGGCTGAACAAGACTGAAACCTGCAAGGTAAACACCCTTCATCCGTAGCTCCATTGCATCTCCCATTGTGGAATTGGGTGTCATATAAAATGCAGACGCGTTGCCGCTTATTTTCGGAAGGTAGGCAGTTTTGGCCACACCCTTATCAAGATTTGACTGAATCACATGATTTTTAGCGATCCTGATCTTTTCATCACTTTCCAAAGCCATCGACTTGCATTGGCTTAAAGAAAGTTCTATGGCGTGACAGCCCAACCAATCGCAGAGGAATAAAAAAACAAGAAAAATATGAAATTTCATTTTGCCGGTTTTTTCACAGAGAAGAAAATTGAATAAATAACGGGGAGGAAAAGGAGAGTCACACATGTGCCAATCAACAGACCTCCGATGACAGTGACAGCCAATGGACCATACATTGGATCACCTACAAGCGGAATCATTCCCGCAACAGTAGTGAGAGAAGCCAGTAGAACCGGTCTCACCCTTGAAACGGTGGCACTTACGATTGCAGGAAAAAGCTCCATCCTGCTGTCGCTGTTTAAGGCATTGATTTCATCAACCAACACAATGGCATTCTTGATTATCATACCCATCAGACCCATGACGCCAAGGATGGCCAGGAATGTGAACGGTGTGTCGGTGAGTATAAGGGCCGGCACTATCCCACACAAAACGAACGGGAAGCATAGCAGGATGACAGCGAGTTTCTTCCAGTTGTTGAAGAGGAGCAGCAGGACAACGATAAGGATAACTATCATCACAGGCAGATTCTGGAAAACCTTACCCATAGCTTCATCGGCTGTTTCGCTTTCACCGACGAACCTCATTTTATAACCATCCGGAATTTTTATCTTTTCAATCTCAGGCTTTATAGATTTGAGAAGTTTATCGGGAGTAGCGTCAACATTGTAAGGATCCGGGTCACACTCAGCCTGAATGCTACGTTCTCCGTTATATCTATTCATCAAGCTCTCTTCCCAGATAATGGAGATACTGTCGATGCAGTTGGAGAGTGTAGTGGCAGAAAACATTCCTTTTTTAATCTCACTGACATCTTTGGATCCCTGCATAAGACCTTTTACATCATTTTCCGACAAATCGATATTGGCAAGACTCCATACAGGAATATTAGACAAATCGGCAGGTCTTGATCCATCGGGTTGCCGGATGACCAGATTTATCGGTACAAGGTTATCGTTCTCGCTGATAACTCCTACGGTGTAACCGTCGGTGGCTGCCATCAAGGCGTTGCCTACATCCTCCCGGTTTATCCCCATCCTGGCAGCCGATTGTGCAGAATATGCCACCGACAATTGTCGCGTGGGAACATTCCAGTTATTTTGAACAGTATAGGGATCGACGTAAGGAGAATTCCTCATTATCTTTTCAGCCTCAGCACTGAGTTCCCTCAAAACTTTCGGATCGGGACCGGTGAATTCCACCTCGACAAGATGGGAAGAAGAGACAGAGAAATTATATTTCCTTGCCCTGATATAAGCCTCCGGAGCAATTTCCCTCAGTTTGGAGACAAGTTCTTTCGACAGCCTTTGCACGGAATGATAGTCGGTGCATTGGAGAATAAACTCGGCATAATTGTTTCCACCCTCCGGTATCGGTCTCACAAGACAATATCTCCCGGGAGCCGATCCCATGCTTACAGCAATATTTTTTACATCCTTTTCCTTCATTATAGAATCTGAGAGCTGGAACATTCTTGCTCTGACTGCCTCAGGATTACTTTCGGGAGGATAATAACATTCAATCACAAACTGATCATAATTAAAATCGGGAAAAAAGACGTTTCTTACTAAAAAGACTGCGGCACCGGCCCCGGCCAGAAGAATAAAAGAGAAGGTCACGGTAAGCCATTTATGCCCGATGAGATATTCCACTAATTTTTTAACCCACGATTCGAATTTATTCAGTTTCGGTTGATTTTTTATCTCGTCGGGTATATTTTGGGGTGACAGCCATTGATCGGCACATACCGGCACCTGAACAATCGCGAGAATCCAGCTAACCAATAAGCTCACGCAAACCACAAGAAACAGATCGCCGGCAAATTCCCCGACAGTGCCGGTGGTGAGATAGATAGGAAGGAACGTGGCGGCGGCAATAATTGTCGCACCTAACAAAGGCAGTGCAGTCTGTTTGCCGATACGATATATATAGGTGGATTTGGGGAGGCCCCGTTTCCTGTCTTTCATAATACCGTCCATAATGACAACGGCATTGTCTACGAGCATCCCCATGGCAATAATGAAAGCTCCGAGGGAAATTCTCTGCAACGTGGTGTCTAAAGCGGATAAAATTGGGAAGGAGAGTGCAACCGTAAGTACCAGACCCAGTCCGATGATAAGCCCGGCCTTCCAACCCATTGCAATCATAAGCACGAAAATCACAATCAGCACTGATTCAATCAGATTCAGCATGAATGATGAGATGGCTTCATTAACTTGCTGAGGCTGAAAAAATATCTTATCGACTGTCAGGCCGACCGGGAACCGAGAAAGGGTTTCATTAACTACCTCATCAACTTTTGATCCGACATCTGGTACAACCGCATCCGACTCCAACGCTACCAACAGGGTCAAAGCCGGTTTCCCATTCACATAGAAGTCGCCTGTCTTGGGATTAACCACATGTTTAGAAATCTTTGCAAGATCTCCGAGCCGGATTTTCTTTCCGTCGGGCAGGTTGATGAAAAGAGATGCAATTTCATCGACAGTTGATGCTCCCTTTGTGACGTTGATTGAAAGTCGTTCAAGTGACGTTTCCGAATTCCCGGCAGCGATTGCTTTTGTGGATGACTGCAAGGCTTGTGCAACCAGCAGGGGCAACATTCCGTTTTCGCGTATTTGCTCAGGAGTAAATTCTATGTCAATGACCTCACGTTGAGTGCCGCCGATGTTTACGCGTTTGACCCCCTTGACAGCCAATATGTCACTTTTAAGTAGCTTGGCATATTGTTCAAGTTCCTCATAGCTGAATTCCGCCCCACTGAAAGCATAAAAGATTCCATAGACATCCATCATGTCGTCAATGACAATCGGAGCCATGACACCCGGGGGCAGCAACATTTCAGTATCGGATATTTTCCTTCTCAGCATGTCGAAATGCTGCTCCACTTCACCCATGGGTGTTTCAAAATTGAACTCCACCTGGATTAAAGCTTGTCCCTCCTTAACGGTGGCTGATATTTTTCTTACATCCGGCAGTGTTCTTAGCTGTTCCTCGACAACAGAAACGACATCCTTTTCCACTCTCTTGGAATCAGCGCCGGGATAAATGATCACCACGGAAGCCTGCTTGACGGTAACGGCCGGGTCTTCAAGCTTAGGCATGGCCAGGAAGGCCATCACTCCGGTCAGTAAAATGAGAAAGAGCAATGACCAAAAAAGGGTCTTCCGCTCTACAAAAAAACGTGTAAGCCTGTTCATTTCAGTTTGCGGCTTTTAACAGGTTAACGGTTTCCACAACTTTTTCACCGTCGAAAAGCTGTTTTATTCCGGTCTCCACCACCTTCTCGCTACCGTCAAGACCTTTTACCTTGATCAGATTATCTTTTTCCTCACCGATTATTTGTATCTGTTTACGCGAGATGGTTGAATCAGAGGGATTGAAAACCCAGATATAACAGATTCCGTTGTCGTTGAGAATTGAACGCACCGGTAACCGGTGGCTTTCCTCGTTATTTTCATTAACAACGATGGCCACTTTCATATTCATCCCTTGGATAAGGGAGGAATGAAAACCGGCAGGGATGGAAAGTTTCATTTTATAAAGCATGCTGTTGCTTGCATCGGGAGTGAAGCTCAGAATCGTCAATGGAATTGCCTCATCAGGCAAAGAAGGTGTAAATCCCTGGATCCTGGTGATTTTATCACGTTCTACAAACATTGAGACCGGCAGATCAACCACCACAACAAGATTAGAATCATCGGTTATTTTAAATATCGGAGTTCCGGCACCTACCAATTCTCCCGGTTCCATGAATTTTTCCGATATGTATCCGGCAGAAGGGGAATATAATTTTGTATACCCGAGTTTTTTTTCTGCTAGTTCCATCTGTAACTTTAATTGTTCGTAGCCGGCAGAAAATTTTTCATAATCATTAGGCGAGATGTTATGACGGCTGAACATTTCGTCCATTCTTTTTTTCTCTTCCGTCATCTGGTTATACTGCGCCTTAAGCTGGTTGACACCGATAATATAATCGGAATCATCTAAAGTAGCCAGAAGCTGACCGGCTTTGACTCTATCACCCTCCTTTGCGTGAAGGCTCGAGATTTTGCCGTCGGCCATAAAGGAAACATTTATATTTTTATCTTCCTCTATAATGCCGGCAAATTCCTCTCTTGCTTCCTTATCTGAAGGAAGGGGAGTAGTGAGGATGACATTTCTAAGATTAGTATTTCCCGAGGGTTTTTCCCCGCAACCCGATGAGATAGAAAGTATGAGAAGAAAGAGGAATGGAAATTTCTTAATATGTGGAATCATAGATGACAAGAATATTTTGATTGCAAAGTTACTGATTTTTTGTGCAATAAATACAGCAGCCGCTTCACTTCATTTAGGAGAACTTGATGCCGGAGAAGCCCATAAACGCCATTGCGAGTATTCCGGCACATATCAAAGCGATGGGAATTCCCTTCATTCCTTTGGGAACAGGAAGAAGGTCGAGTTGCTCTCGGATTCCTGCAAATATCCATAGAGCCAAAGTGAACCCGATTGATGTGGCAACTCCGTAGGTAAGTGATTCCATGAGATTAAAATTCTTCTGGATAACCAATATCGCCACACCGAGGACAGCACAGTTGGTTGTAATCAAAGGAAGGAAAACCCCGAGAGCCTGATATAATGCGGGCAAAGTTTTCTTCATTACAATTTCCAACAACTGCACGAGGAAAGCAATTACCAAAATGAACACTATTGTCTGCAGGAACTGAAGTCCCAGAGGATCGAGGATGTATGATTGAAGGAGCCATGCAACAACCGTAGCCAGGGTGATTACAAAAGTAACGGCGGCTCCCATGCCAAGAGCAGAACTTGTCTTTTTTGAAACTCCAAGGAAAGGACAGATTCCGAGGAATTGTGCAAAAACAATATTATTTATGAATATTGCAGTGACGATGATAGAGAGATAAGTCAACATATTGAAAATATATAATTGTTATCCTATAACGGGGAAAAAACTAATCGGCATGACGGATGCGGTTGACAATTGCAATGAGGTAACCAAGGGCAATAAAGGCTCCCGGGGCCAGAACAAAAAGCAGCATGCCGTAATCTTCCGGGAAAATCTCAGCGCCAAATATTTTGCCTGTGCCAAGTATTTCTCTGACAGCACCAAGAACAACGAGTGCGAAAATAAATCCTATTCCTGATCCCAGACCATCAAGGAATGATGCAAAAATACCATTCCTGCTTGCAAAAGCTTCAGCACGCC
>JAFLTN010000071.1 GCA_022510445.1 Muribaculaceae bacterium
CTTAAATGCTTTTGCCGAACTTCCTTCGGTTGTATTGAAAGACATGAACGGAAACACCGTTGATACCTCTCAACTTTATAACGATGGGAAACCATTTATTATAGACTTTTGGGCCACTTGGTGTAAACCTTGTGTAAGGGAGCTCAACGCTATAGCAGATGTTTATGAAGAATGGGTTGACGAAACAGGCGTTAAAATTTATGCTGTAAGTCTTGATGAAGGTCAGGATCAAGAAAGAGTAAAACCTTTTGTCAGCAGTAAAGGTTGGGAATATGAAATCCTCCTCGATCCTAATGGTGACTTCAAACGATCGCTTGGCGTAAGTAATCCTCCTCATGTTTTCGTTGTCAATGGCGAAGGAAATATTGTCTGGAATCATCAGGGATACGTTGACGGCAGTGAAGAAGAAATAATCGAAGCTGTTAAGAATGCCATGTAATTCCTTTTATTTAATTAAAAATTGATAGATTCACACCAAGAGACATGAAAAAAATAGGATTACCATCACTCACGATTTTATTGAGTGCCATTGTCTCTCCTTTGCTAACGTCAGCTCAAAACGATTCAATATCTCCATTCCTTTCCGGTCTAAATTCAAATAGCCAACTTTCCAATACCTATTTAAAGCCCGGAAGTGAGGGAAACCTTAGGAATACGTATTACACGGATAAACCAAAAGAATATAATTGGGCAAAAAAAGTAAGAGCCACAGGAGCTATTGAAACCGAGTTTCTCATTCCTTATAATTTTAAGGGGGAAAGAACAGGAGATAAAACTATTTATGAAAAAGATGTATTAAATAATACATATTTTGATCTGACCATAAATGCTCCATACATATCGGCCGGCGGAAGATTCCAATGGACAAAATGGCCGTTACCGGGTTATGACAAAGGTTTCGGAGGATGGGGCGTACCATATTTCTGGGCAACCGGAAGTTATAAATGTTGGCAACTTACTGCCGGAGATTTCTATGAACAATTCGGTTCCGGACTGATTTTGAGAATCTATCAGGAGAGAACTTTAGGAGTAGATAATGCAATTAGAGGTGGGAGATTTAAGATTTCTCCAGCCAAGGGACTTTATTTCACTGCATTGGGAGGCAAACAAAGACGTTATTGGGATTGGAATGCTTCCTGGTTATGGGGTGCTGATGCGGAATGGGCATTGAATGAAACATTTGCAAAGGCTTTTAAACCGAATAAAGGTATAACTTTAGGCTTTTCTTATGTAGGCAAACATGACCCAGATGAGACTATAATTGCAACCCAAAAACCCGGTCCGGATCCCGACCACCAATACAGATTAGTATTGCCTTTGAATATAGCTGCATTTGACGGAAGAGTTAAACTCAGACTCAATGATTTTAATTTTTTAGCCGAATTTGCAACTAAAAACAATGATCCCAATCAAAGCAATAACTTCACCTATCGCCGCGGCCATGTCGTGCTGTTAAGTGGTAATTATGCTAAGAAAGGATTTTCGGCTCTTTTGCAGGCCAAGCGAAGCCAGAATATGGAATTCAGAAGTAAAAGGGTCATAACAGCCGATTACACTTTGTCGAGTTTTGTCAATCATATGCCAGCCTTTACTCTTACCCAGACCTATGCACTGGCCGCCATGTATCCTTATGCCACACAGGCTGACGGTGAGTGGGCTTTTCAAGCTGATCTCCGGTATCTGTTTAAAAAAGGCACACCTTTGGGTGGAAAATATGGCACAAATGTAAGGTTGAGTGCCAGTTATATCTCTGGTTTAGACTGGAATCTCCCTCCGGGAATGTCTCTGAAAGACCGTGTAGAGGGTTCAGATAATTTTGGTGCTCCATTTTGGAAAATCGGATCGCTTTATTATGCCGATCTCAACTTTGAATTAAATAAAAAATTGTCAAACTCCTTTAAATTCACTTTATTCTATTTATTCCAAAAATACAATCAGTCAATAGTTGAAGGAGAAGGAGGGATGGTAACGAGCAATATCGTTGTGGGAGAAGGTCAATGGAAGATCAACAAAAAGACTCAACTGCGATTTGAAGCCCAATACCTTCAGACAAAACAAGACAAGGGAGACTGGATTGCAGGTCTTATCGAACTTTCATTTGCACCACATTGGATGATAACTGTTTCTGACACATATAACAGTGGAAAAGGAAACAATTATTATGAGGTGCTTGGAACCTATACATACCGTGCCAATAGATTTACGTTTGGATATGGCAAGGTCAAAGAAGGTTACAATTGTTCCGGTGGAGTTTGCCGTTGGGTCCCCGAAACTGAAGGCTTTAAATTTACTTATAACTACACATTCTAATTTCTAACTTAGGAGAAATTCCCTAATGCATAAGAATAATCATATTATTTCCTTTTTAGGAATAGCTTTATCACTTGGTTTAGTTTCCTGTGATAATCTTAAAGAAGAAGACCGTTATGAACCGGTAAGAAAACCTACAATTGAAAAAAGAATGCTTCTTCTTGAATTTACCGGGAATCGTTGCACAAACTGTCCAAAAGGAGCAGCTGCCCTTCATAATATTCAAAACGATTATCCCGGTGAAGTTATAGTTGTCGGACTTCACCCCGAAGGAGGAGGTCCTAATACTCGACCCATCGGAGATCAGGATTTCCGTTGTGCGGAAGCCCAGGTGATGTTTGAATATTATCTTCCAAGTGGTTTCCCATGTGCTGTTTTTAACGGAGACAAGAATACAATATCCACTTCCTATGGCACCTGGTCGTCAACTGCATATGAAATTTTTAAAGAATGGGATGAAAATAGTGTATCTGCAGGAATGGGAATAATTGCAAATACTAATTATAACCCTGTCACCAGAGAAGTTGAGGTGGAATATTCTTTAGATATTTATAAGAATTATTCTAACCCTATAAGCATTCTTGTTTGGGTAATGGAAAATGACATTATTGGCTATCAGCTTGATGGAGATGTTTATGTGCCTGATTACGTCCATAATCATGTTCTAAGGTCTTCATTAAACGGCGACTGGGGACAACAGCTTCCTCCTCTTCAACTCTCTGAAGGAGCTACGATTGACGGTAAAGCCAGTATAATTCTTGATGAAAGTTGGGTGGCTGAAAACTGTGAGATAGTCATATTTACTTTCCAGACAGACAATAGATTTACCGAACAGGTCACAACAGTAAATCTCATAGAAGAATAAAGAAACTTTTAAGACAATTGTTATAATATATGATAAATCACCTCATTGCCAAAGAAAAAGTTAGTGCAGCATTACAGATTTGTGTTAACTTTTTTATGCAATGGGGTCTTAGTTTAATGTTATGAAAAAGGTTTTATCACTATTAACAACTTTTCTGATTCCGCTTTTTACGATTGCTCAAGATGCTGTTAGTTGGAGTTATAAATTAATAGGTGACAATACCGATTCTCCGGCAATAGAGGCAACGGCCCAGATATCATCAGGGTATCATCTTTATTCCGTCGACAATCCAGCGGGTGGTTCCAATCCTCTTGTTTTTTATTTTGACACGGAAGGATGTGAACTCGTAGGCACACCACAGGCAAACAAATCATACATTACGGAATTTGATGATGTGTTTGAAGTGGATCAACATTTTTATGATGGGTCTGTTACTTTCACACAAAAATTAAAACCCCTGTCAAAGAATTATAAGGTTGAACTGGAAATTAAGGGACAGGCCTGTAATGATAGCGGATGTGTTCAAATTTACGGATCCCATATATTTAAAGGCACATCGCCCGTGACCTCATCTTCCGATACAACCCCAGAATCTAATCCGGCCCCCGAAAAAGAAGAATCTTCAATAGAAAAAGCTGAAGAATTAGCTATAATGACAGATTCTTTGCAGAGCTCCGAGCCTTTTATGACTCCTGCTGCTAATTTGAGCGGTGTGAGCGCTCACGAATCATGGTGGGAAAATGTTGAGGCGGAATTAATGGTCTTTTCAGATGATCCGCAGCAACAGGAACGTTCTTTATGGTATATCTTGATAGCAGGTTTCATAGGAGGGTTAATAGCATTGGTTACGCCTTGCGTCTGGCCTATGATACCGATGACTGTGAGTTTCTTTTTGAAACAGAACAAGACTAAAAGAAAATCAGTGATGACGGCCGCCGTCTACGGTTTGTCAATTATTGTAATTTATGTTGCATTAGGAATTGTAGTAACAGTTTTATTTGGAGCCTCAGCACTAAATGAACTGGCGACAAGTGCCGGATTTAATGTAGCTTTTTTCGTTCTTCTTGTTATTTTCGCAATATCTTTTATGGGAGGTTTTGAACTTACGTTACCTTCCTCTTGGACTAACAAGATGGATTCCAAAGTGGATGCAACATCGGGATATGTCAGCATTTTCTTCATGGCATTTACACTTGCACTGGTCTCTTTTTCCTGTACAGGCCCTATTATTGGAACATTATTAGTGGAAGCGGCTGCAACCTCAAATTTTGTTTCTCCGGCTGTTGGAATGTTCGGATTTGCACTGGCATTGGCACTCCCCTTTTCATTATTCGCCATGTTTCCCACTATGCTTAAATCCGTTCCAAAGAGTGGAGGATGGATGAATACTGTTAAAGTGGTTTTAGGTTTTCTGGAACTTGCATTGGCTCTTAAATTCCTCTCTGTTGCTGACCTTGCATATGGTTGGAGGATACTCGACCGTGAAGTGTTTGTATCTCTATGGATTGTGATATTTGCTCTTCTTGGCATTTATCTTCTGGGAAAAATTACCTTCCCTCATGATGATAAGGTTGAAAAAGTAGGAGTAACCAGATTTTTACTTGGAGTCATTTCCCTTGCTTTTGCAGTCTATATGTTACCTGGCTTATGGGGTGCGCCGCTAAAAAGCATCAGTGCTTTCTCACCTCCACTTTCTACTCAAGATTTTTCTCTTTACGAGGGGGAAGTCCATGCACAGGTCGAGGATTATGAACAAGGAATGCTTTTGTCTAAAGAATTAGGGAAACCGGTATTGATTGATTTTTCCGGATATGGATGTGTCAACTGCAGAAAAATGGAAGCAGCTGTCTGGACAGATCCTGAGGTTAAGAAATCAATTGATGAGGATTTTGTTCTTATTACTTTAATGGTAGATGAGAAAAAGGCCCTTCCGGAACCTATAAAAGTTAAAGAGAAAGACGGAACAGTGAGAACCTTAAGGACCTATGGAGACAAATGGAGTTATCTGCAACGTTCAAAATTCGGAGCAAATGCACAGCCATTTCATGTTATTGTGGATGGAGAAGGAAAACCGTTAGCTCCCTCATTCGTCTACAAGGAAGACATTCCGGCTTACAAAAGATTCCTAAACCAAGGCATCGATAATTATAACAAGAAAAAAATTAAGTGAAATCATTTAAAAATTTTAGGGAATGGTAATAACAAAAAGATTGGTTTTGCCATTCCTTTTATTTTTCAGCCTTCCCGGTTTTGGAGCTTCTTTAAGATATATGGAGCTGGCTGATTCGGCCGATTATTTCATCTCTATAGAAAATTGGGATATAGCTGAAATGAAAATTCTTGAAGCCCTGCGACTGGAACCGGCCAATTTTACAAATTCTTTGTTGCTTTCAAATCTTGGTACCATACGAACTGCCAAAGGAGAATATGAAAAAGCATTAGAAAGTTTTGAACTTGCGCTTTCCATAGCTCCTTCTTCTGCTGTAATTTATAATAATAGGGCAAGGACTTTTTTATTGTTGGATAAAAAAACAAATGCTAAAAACGATATAGAAAAGAGCCTGTTAATAGACAGGAACCAAGAATGGCCGTTACAAACCTTAGGAATTATTTTAATGGGAGAAAATCAAACTGATTCGGCAAGAATTGTTTTAGAGGAACTTTCTTATAGATTCCCAGATAATTACATCTCCCACTCGGGTCTTGGGGCAATTGCCGAATTTTCAGGTGATAATGAAGAAGCTTTAAAAGAATATGATAAAGCATTAAATATTAATCCTGATGATATCGACACACTGGCATCTAAAATTTTATTACTTATTAATCTCGAAAGATATCAGGACGCCAGACAAATTATTAACAAAGCTATTGTAACTTTTCCGGAAGAAGCCATTTTATATCTTTTAAGGGGTTATCTTCATCGTCTGAATTTCAGGCAGGAAGAGGCTCAGGCGGATAGGAAAATTGCCATAGAAAAAGGTTTGGAGGTAGAATACGTGGAAAAATTTATTCCTGCAAGAAAGAAATAGTTTCGAACCTAAATGCCTTTGAACCGGTGAATATCATATATTGATTTATCAAATTCATTAAAGCCTCCTTGCTTATGGTTAAACAATGAGGCCTTAACAATCCTGATTTCAATTAATATATTATCCAATATAGGGTCACTATATATCAATCTGATTTGAAAGAGTGAGCTTTCGTGTAGGAGTTACGCTACTGATTTTACTTAACAATGGCATAACATCTGTGTAGGAATGTACAAGGATTACAAAATTAAGTTCTGTAATCTTTCTTTCGTAATCATATTCAATATAAAATGTTGAAAGATGAATCTCATGTTCCTTAAGAACTTCACGATAGATCTCAATATTAGGAAGTATACCATCAACGGTTAGGTTAATAACTTTAGAATCCTGGCCAAGTTTTCGATGTTTTCCATATTGTTCAAACACTACCAGAGTAAGCAAAACAAGTATTGTTGCCACAATTGAAATCAAGTACATACCGATTCCAATGGCCATACCAACTATAGCAGTCATCCAGATTCCGGCTGCTGTTGTCAAACCTCTGACAGCGCCTTTCATATGGATCATGGCACCACCACCCAAAAAACCGATACCGGTTATTACCTGTGCGGCTATTCTACCGGGATCTCCGTTTTTCAAACCCAAATAGACTTGGGGTACATATATGGATAGTAGCATTGCCAGACATGCTCCCATGGAGATTAACGCAAATGTCCTTATCCCTGCTATCTGGCCCTTTCTTTTTCTTTCAGCCCCTACAATCATCCCCAGGATCATACTCAGAAATAATCTGAAAATACTATTGATCCAGTTGACCTCTAAGGAATTGAGGGACTCAATAAAATTATTATGCCAATTAAAAACAGTTTCCCACATATAAGTAATCAAACGAGGCCTATCCAATGGTCACGATTACCGGGTAAGAGATCCACAACCGGTATCTCAATCATAGTGTAACATCCAGGGGCCATTCTCATCGAAGCCCTGGCTGCACCAACTAATATTTGTGCCGTTAGAGCCGGATTATTAATCTTCATATTGAATTCGAGAAGTTGGTTATGAGTTTTGCCGCTTACTCCTTTCCTTACCATATTCACTCCATGTCCCATATCTTTAAGCATTTCTACACTATCCACCAGCATCACATAAGTTTCATCTGATGAAAAATACGGGTCTTTTTTTATTTTATCTTCAATATCTTTAAAATCATAACCTGGAAGGATCTCCACATAGACCATTCGTCTATGAAGTCCTGTTCCTTTAGGAATTGTCATTGATAAGGCATCCTTAACACCTGCAATGGATTTAACGGCGACTGAATGTCCCATACTCATACCGGGTCCGAAATTTGTGTCTGTTATCCCTTTGGGAGCCATTGCCTGCATTAACACTCTAACAATGGAATCGCTACCCGGATCCCATCCTGCTGAAATTATGCTGACTGTTCCGGAGTCAGTTGCAATTTTATTTAATCGGTTTCTCATTCCTTTAATTTCAGAATGAATATCAAAACTATCAACAGTATTAATCCCGAGCGGAAGAATTTCAGAAGCATATTTCTCAACTTCTCTTGATGGTGTACAAAGAATCGCGACTTCAACATCTTTCAAGTCCACTATATTGTCTACCACCGGAATCTCAGTCCCATTTATTCTTTTTTCATTGGAACTTCTTCTGACCACTCCAACTATTTCGAAATCTTCTGAGGCTTGAAGAGCTTGTAAAGTAAATTTCCCGATATTGCCGTAGCCAACAATTGCTGTTTTTATTCTTTTATCCATGATGTTTTATTTTAGTAGAAATAAAATTTATTTGCAAAAATAAGAATATAGCATCTAAAAACAAGACAAATTATTTAATTTTGCATCCGATTTTTAAATAAGGTTCTAAAGTTCGACTTTTCTAAAGGTAAAATTATGGATTGGTTTATTGATTTACTCAGACCCGGAAACCTATCTTTAGCAAGTACAGTTCTGCTCTATTCTTTTGTGATTTTCTCCGGTATACTATTAGGGAAGATAAAGATTTTAGGAGTTTCACTTGGAGTTACCTTTGTTTTATTTGTTGGAATACTTTTGGGTCATTTCGGATATGAAGTTGAAAACAATACCCTTCATTTTTTAAGAGAGTTCGGACTGATCTTATTTATATTTTCTATTGGGATGCAAGTTGGGCCGGGATTTTTCTCTTCTTTTAAAGAGGGAGGAATCAGAATGAATCTCCTTGCAATGTTGGGTATCGGATTGAATGTGGCAATAATGCTCACAATTTATTTCCTTCAAGGAGGAGAAAACGGCGTTTCTTCCATTACTGATATGGTTGGAGTTATGTGTGGAGCAATAACCAATACTCCTTCTTTAGGAGCTGCCCAGCAGACAGTATTGCAGGTAAACTCTGAGGCATATGGAATAAGTCAAGAGATGTCGATGGGTTATGCAGCAGCTTATCCTCTTGGTGTAGTGGGTATTATCTTGACAATGATAGTATTAAAAATAGTTTTCAAGATAGACATTGAGAAAGAAATCAAAGAGATTGAAGATGAAAAAGCCGACACTCTTATGGCTCCGGCCATGTTGACTTTTAAAGTAACTAATGAGTTGGTTTCCGGACTTTCAATGTTGAAACTACACACCCTCATTTCGGGAGACTATACTTGCTCAAGAATTCTGAAACCTAATGGAGAAATAGTTATTCCGACATCAAACGATATTATAGAATTAGGTGATAAAGTATTGATAGTATGTGCCAAGACTGATGAAGAAAAATTTGCCCGTTTTTTGGGTCAAAGAATAGATATGGACTGGCCTTCTGATAAAGGTCCTGTAGTTTCAAGAAGAATATTAGTGACCCAAACCTCATTCAACGGTGTCAAACTTGGTTCACTTCATTTGCATGCTGCTTACCAATTGAACGTCACAAGAATAAATCGTGCCGGTGTAGATCTGTTAGCCAGTCCCGGCTTAAGACTCCAGATTGGTGACAGGGTTACGGTTGTAGGGAATATTGATCACATAAATCGTCTGGCAGGAAGAATGGGAAATTCAATGAAAAGGTTGAATGAACCGAACCTGATAACAATGTTTATCGGAATATTCCTTGGAATAATTTTAGGTAGCCTGCCTGTCCAATTTCCCGGTATGTCGGTGCCTATGAAATTAGGATTGGCAGGAGGCCCTCTTATTGTAGCAATCCTGATCGGGGCCTATGGGCATAAGTTTCATTTGGTGACTTACACCAATTCTGCTGCTAATCTTCTATTGCGAGAGATTGGAATTTGTCTGTTCCTGGCTTCAGTAGGTATTGCAGCGGGGAAAGATTTTGCTGAAACTGTATTTAATCTTCGAGGGGCTCAATGGGTTGGTTACGGATTCCTCATCACTGTTTTGCCTCTTCTTGTCATTGGCTTTATCGCAAGAGCCAAATATAAGATGAATTATCTTTCAATTATAGGTATGATGAGCGGGAGTTACACGGATCCACCTGCCTTAGCTTATGGAAATAAAGTGGCGAATAACGATGCTCCTGCAGTGGCTTATTCTACGGTTTACCCTCTTACCATGTTTGCCAGAGTGATAGTAGCGCAGATAATAGTTCTTTGTTTCCTTGAATAGTATTCTTGAATAATCGATTAATCGTATAACCCGTGCAAAAATATAAGGGAATTTTAATTTGCGTAGGAGAATAGAATTTTGTAAATTTGCACGCCAAAAAGATGGGATCGCGACCTGTCTTAAAAAAATAAAACATTTTAAACTGCAGTAAAAGCATGAAAGCTAATATTCATCCCGAGAACTACCGTGAGGTTGTTTTCAAAGATATGTCGAACGAAGAAACTTTTATAACTCGTTCAACGGTCGCCACACGTGAGACTATAGAAATTGATGGGAAAACCTATCCATTAGTGAAGCTTGAAATCACTTCTTCTTCACACCCGTTCTTTACCGGTAAACAGAAACTTGTCGACACAGCAGGACGTGTTGATAAATTCCGTAGCCGTTACGGCAACCGCACTAAGAAATAAAATTTTAAAATTGAATTCCAAAAGCGTCAAAATTTATTTTGGCGCTTTTTTAGGATATAACATACCGGACTATAAAGAGTACCGACGCATAATTTATTATTAAAGCGGTATGGACTTTTTAAAGTTTAAATCCTGCTCATTTATTTAAATTAAAGGAAAGGCTATCCAAATAAGAGTTAAGGATTAAAACAGCTGCCATCTCGTCGGCTCTCCCCTTTTCCTGCCGTTTCTTTTTATTAAATCTACCGGCTATCATCTCTCGGTGAACGATAGTAGAAGTGAATCTTTCATCATACATTATTATCGGTATATCTGGAAATTCTTTTTTTAGCTTTTCCACAAATGGTTTAATATAATTAATTGATTCACTCGAATTTCCTTTTAAATCCTTAGGATCTCCAATAACAAAGAGATCTACAGACTCGTTCTTGCAATAATCTTTAACAAATGATAAAAGATCACAGCTTCTTACTGTTGGAAGGCCATTCGCGCAGATACGAAGAATATCTGTCACCGCCACTCCGCACCTTTTTCTTCCATAATCAATAGCCAATATACGTCCCATAAAGCGAATGTAAAGATAATAAAAATAGATTATGTAATTGTAAATTTTGGGCAATCAGTCCTAAATATTTAATTTTGTATATAAATTTGATCCGATAGAAGTAAAGACATCTGTAATTTCAAGGCTATTTAAAAATGATCTTAAAACTCCTATAGCTGGTATTATAATGGTATTTTCCGATCTTTTATTCATTTTTGTATTCATGCCCTTCTTTATTTTAACTTATATCGGAGGGTATTTTATTGACAAGAAACGAATACAGGGAACACGATTTAAAGGAGAATTGAAAAGGCCGATGCTGTGGAGAAATATCTCCCTGATGATTTTCTCGGTTCTTTTTTATTCCTGGGGGGAACCGGTGTATATACTTCTGATGCTTTTTACTGTATTAATTAATTTTATAGTCGGACTTTTAATCAATGGATGCAGTGGAAATAAATGGAAAAAATTTTGGCTATTTATTGGAGTGTTATCGGATATAGCAATTTTGGGAAGTTTCAAATACCTCGGATTTTTTGGAGAATCTCTTTCGTCCATAGGATTTAACGTTTCTCTCCCACATTTAGCTCTCCCAATCGGAATAAGTTTTTATATTTTCCAATCAATTTCATATTTAGTTGATGTTTTCAGAAAAGATTCAGAGGCTCAAAAAAATTATTTTGATCTTTTGCTATATATTGCCATGTTCCCTCAATTAATTGCGGGCCCCATAGTCAGATACGGGGATGTTGCAGATGAGTTACAACAAAGGCAAACATCTATAGAAGATATTTCTGAAGGCTCCTATAGGTTTTTCATTGGATTGGGTAAGAAAGTTATTTTTGCCAATATTTTAGGTGAGATAGCCACTCAATTAATTGGAGGAAGTCTCGAAAACTTATCAGCAGTTGAAGCCTGGGTGGGTATAATTGCTTTTACCTTACAAATTTATTTTGATTTTTCCGGATATTCCGATATGGCTATAGGCTTAGGAAGAAGTGTTGGTTTTCACTTCCCTGAAAACTTTAATCATCCCTATGTCAGTAAATCAATGACTGAGTTTTGGCGTAGATGGCATATTAGCCTGGGCAGTTTTTTCAGAGACTATGTTTATATCCCTATGGGTGGTAACAGGCGTCATCAGGCTTTGAATATTCTGACCGTTTGGTTTCTGACCGGCATGTGGCACGGAGCAAGCTGGAACTTCATTATATGGGGCTTATATTACGGACTAATAATTTCAATCGAAAAAGTGACTTTATTAAAATGGAAAGTCCCGGGAATTCTTCTTCACATTTATAGTGTTTTTTTAATTGTAGCAGGCTTTGGAATATTTTATTTTGACGACTTGGGGAAATTAAGTCAGTTTTATAAAGCGTTTTTCGGTTTAGGCACAATCGACGGAATACCGGTTCATGTAGAAAGTCTTATCTTTGATAATTTCTGGTTATTGATAGCGGCAATAATATTCTGTATTCCTATCCGACCATGGTTGAAAGAAAAAATTGATGTCAGAACTATCTCAAACAATGTCAAAGTTGCTCATTCAGTACAACTTACAAGGGCCTTGATATCTGTAACTATTCTTATAATAAGTGTTGCACTTTTGATTGGAGCCACTAATAACGCTTTTATTTACACAAGATTTTAAACTATCAATTCCCTGTCCTATTAATATATGAGCCATCATCTTCAATCTGGAGGAAAACCTCAAACCGAAAAACACTACCCCGTTAAATCAAATATAATTTATTTGATAATTGTAAGCATTGTTTTCCTTTTCATGACCTGGTTGTTTCTTTTTTTACCTCGCCCCACTTATTCGGAACTCGAAAAAAGAGAACTTTCTTCCTTTCCCTCCTTTAATGATTATAAGGATAAAATTTCAGAATATCCTTCGGCAATCAGTCTTTGGTTTAGCGACAGTGAACCCTATAGGGATAGTTTCATGAGTCTCAGCATGCATATAAGAGATTTCTTTAAATATAAAGGCAAAGATGAAGAAACCATCAGCTTTCATAAATCTGAAGATACGATATTACAAAAACCGGAAGAAGACGAAGAACCTTCCGAAGAAAAGATTATCAATCCCATGGCTGATGAGAATGCAAAAATGGCTAATGCCGGAGTTATTGTAGTAGGGAAAGCGCCCGAGGCAAGAGCCCTTATGGCTTTCGGGGGCTCATCAAAGTCTGGTGGTAAGTTTATTGAAACTTTAAATGAATATGAAAAGAGTTTTCCAGAATGTAATATCTACGCCATGATTGCTTCATCTGCAGGTGAATTTTATCTTCCGGATAAAGCAAGAAAACTAAGTAATCCTGAAGGACCCACCTTGAGTCATATTCAAGAAGGATTATCACAAAGAATAAAATATATAAATGTTCATGATGTCTTGTCAAAACATATAAATGAAGATATTTATTTGCGCACAGATCATCATTGGGCTCCTTTAGGAGCATTTTATGCTGCTGAAGAATTTGCAAAAACAGCAGACCTTGATTTCAAAAGTCTTAGAAGCTATGAAAAATTTTCAATTAATAATTTTGTCGGTTCCATGTATGGTTACTCAAAAGATATAGCTATAAAAAAGTCTCCGGAAACATTTGTTTATTATAAACCTAAAGATATAGAATACACTTCGAC
>JAFLTN010000072.1 GCA_022510445.1 Muribaculaceae bacterium
AATGAAGACAGTGTTAAAAGGAGCTATCTTTCTGTATCTATTTATTCACCGGTTGCAACAAGAGCGGGAGGTGGGGTTTATGAAGATGGAGAAGATAATGAGAATAAAATAAATTCTATTCGATTTTTCTTTTTCACAGAATCTGATACAGAATGTGAAGTCTTTAAACAAACTGCTACTGGTGAATATCTTTCATATATAGACTGGTCCCCTCTGGAAAATGAGATTAAACCCGGGGATCCGGAAATCACTGTGTCTAAGATCGCACAAGCTACTTTAGGTATCAATCAACCTGCACAGGCTGCTCTCCCAGCAAAGATTATTGCAGTTATAAATCCAACCGCTGATATTTTAGCCTTGAACAACCCCTCTTTATCTGACTTAACGAGCCTTATTGACGATTACTATACAGGACTTCATGACGGAAACTTCCTGATGACTAACTCCGTGTATTTAGATAACCTCAATAATAAAATAATTGCCACTCCGATTTCCGCTGAAAACTTAGCTTCCAGTAAAGAAGAATTTGAAAATGTGAATAGCGAAAATCCAAAAAAAGCTTTAAATATTTATGTTGAACGTGTCCTTGCAAGAGTGGATTTTGCATTGAGACTGGCAGAAGAAACCAATCCATCAGAAACTATTGGAGAAGGAGAAACCAGCTATGTAATCTATAAGGTAAGTAGTCCCACCGTCAGTGGAGAAACAAAAGAAATCTATGTAAAATTGTTGGGCTGGAACCTTACTGCAACAGCCAACACTTCACGCTTAATAAAAGAGATTAATTCACAATGGACTGACTTATTCGGTAATCCCAATCAACCATGGAATTCAGCTGATTTTCATCGTTCTTTCTGGGCTGTGAATCCTCCAGCACTTGAGTATAGTTACGGCAGCTTCAACACAGATTCTGAAGCAGTCGGCAATGATAATCCCGTTTTAAGGAATCCGATCCCTGCCAATGCCCTGGCTAATGCATATGAAACTGTTTATGTACAGGAAAATGCAGCCGATTATTTAGTAGGAGAAAAAGGTCTTCAACCTGATGGGCCGGCTAATCCAACCAAGCTAATATTAGGAGCTCAATTAGTAGACAAAACAGGAGCCCCTCTTCCTTTGTCCTATTGGGCAAACAGATATTATCTGCCGGATGATTTATTAATTGCAGTAGCGAATGTCTTGAATATATATCAGAAAAAATCTGATCAGGAATTCGTACAAATAGGTCCGGAATATCTTCAATTTGTCAACACTCTCGGCGAAGGAATAGAATTACCGGATGGAGAAGCTGAAAAAGGTTATTATTCATATGTTCAGCTAAAGCCAACCGCTCAAGGAGAGACGCCGATTCAATGGTATGACGGTCCTTCAGCAGACAAACCTCTGACCATACAACAGGTGAATGAATACATTCTTAACAGAGTGAACTATGTAATGGTATGGTCGACAGGCAAGACATACTACTATTTTGACATAAAACACCTTGGTACAGAAGACAGCTATGGAGAAGTGGGTATTGTTCGCAATCACCTTTATAAGGCAAATCTTACAAGCCTAAAGGGACTTGGCACTCCGGTATTCAATCCCAACGAAGTGATTTATCCTGAAACTCCTGACTATGATGAGAATGTATTGAAGGTAGATATCAATGTCCTTCAATGGCGCATCGTGTCGGAAGATTATGACATTGTATGGCCTTAAGCACCGGAATATAAGTCAAATAATTCCAGAACCAGCCATTTAAAATGATATTACTTAGAAGATTTATGGGTTTGATAGCAATGATGCTATTCCTGATGGTGGCACCCTCGTGCAACCTGCATATCTTTGACTACGAGGGAGATTGCGAAGTGACTCATTCAATAAGATTTGTGTATGACATGAACCTTAAATGGGCTGATGCATTCCCCTCTGAAGTTAAGTCAGTCAACCTATATGTGTTTGACAGTGATGGAGTGTTTTTAAAGGAATATATGGCAGCCGGAGAGGAATTGTCAAGACCCGACTTTCGGATTCAATTGGATTTAGCCCCCAAAAAGACTTACCGGTTTTTAGCATGGTGTGGCCTTGAAAATGAAAATGCAGGCTATGAATCCTTTAAAGTGGTTCAACCTGTGGCCGGGATCACCTCAATAGAGGAGATATTCTGTTTATTGGAATCTCAAGGAACGACTGAAAATGGCGAAGAAATAAGCGACCGAAGGCTTCTGTTTCTATATCATGGCTACCTTGAAAAATATCTGGAAGATAATAATGACGGAACCCATTATGATTACACCATAAATCTTACTAAAGACACAAATCATATACGGGTGATGCTCCAACAGACAACCGGCAGCCTATCCGCCGAAGATTTCGAGTTCAGTCTCACGGCCCAAAATGGCAATTTAAGCTGGGATAATCAACCTGCAGGAGATACAAAAATAGAATACCGGCCTTGGAATATTGAAACAGATATTTTAGGAGTCGGGAATTCCGGTGGCGAAATAATGGAATATTATGGAGTCTTAGCTGACCTCAACTCAAGCCGGCTTATGGCTTCAAAGGTAAATGACATCTATTTAACCGTCAGAAAGAAGGACACCGGAAAACTGCTCTTCAAAGTTCCAATTATTCAATATTCATTGACTGAGAAATCTTATTATGAGAAGGCCTACGGGTATGATATGACCGACCAGGAATTTTTAGACAGACAAGACGAATACACCATGACATTCTTCCTTGATGAGAATCTCCAGTGGATATATGCTGTGATCGAAATCCTCCAATGGAGAGTTGTCATCCATAATTACGAGAACCAGAATTGACTGTATTGAAATCAGATAAACATATTAATGAAAGTTAATGCAAAGTCTATTCCGAAATATCATAATTGGATTAATCTTCTGTGTGACAACATCGCTTTTATTGTCTTGTGGCAATACATCCTCAGATAGAGAGGATCTTCTCCATTATAAAGATGAGAAAATCTGTATCCTCTCGATTAATATTTCGACTATAGCCACAAGAGCCTCTGAAAGCAGCGTGAAGGAGCAAATAAACTCTTTTCGGATTATAATGATCGGGAACGATACTGTAGAACTCAATAAAAAGATTACCCAAAACACAAATGCCGCAGATTTCAACTACTTTTTAACCTTGCCAACGTCCTTTGGGAAAAAGAAATTCTATCTTTTCGCCAATGAAGATAATGTAAATGATCTGCAGTTTCAAGAAAACCGGATTCCCCCGGGAATGACTGCACCCATCTCATTGACAAATTATTTGGAATCTTTCAAGGAAGGTAATCTAGCTTCAGAGTTTTCCGAGCTTATTTATTTCTCTCCTGATTATAAAACCGATAATAACATAATTTCACTTCCTTATTCGTCGGTATATGAAGTCAATGTAACGAATTCTGCCCAAGATATAGATATGTACCTTGTTCCGGCCGCCACAAAATTTACATTTAACTTTTTTAACTACAGATTGACATCCTACCCCATCATTCTTGAAGGTCTGAGCATAAATGAGGTCAATCCGAAAACCTATTTGTTTGGACAAGTGGGAAGGGAAGATTATAATAAGCTTGTACCAGGAGAAACTGAACCTTCATATTGGATCGACTGGTTGGCAAAAGTCTCAAAATTGTCTCAAAATGAAGACGGTTTTTCTAATAATGTCAACTTTAACGAAAAATATGGATGGATAAAAGATTATTCGATTCCTGAATACAACAATAATACTCAAACTCATTTCTTTTTTGCTGCAACCGGAGCTTCAGGAACTACAACTCCTGTGGATCCCATGTTAATTTATGGAGGTCATGAAGATGAAACGGATGAGGAAACTATTATTCCATATGTCTTAACATTAGGCCCATATTATATTCCTGAAAGCAAGAATATAATAGACCCGGACACCGAAGGAGAGTTGAGCGAAGGTCAACAGGCATATTTCCTTACTATTGATTGGAAAGAATCTGAAGAATATAAAGAAATGCCCGAATTCACCAATGTGGTTATCTCCAATCTTCAGGCTCTTTTTCGCAACACTAATATTATAATCAATATACGCATGCGACAAGGGGATGTGGAGATTTATGCTGAAATTGCCGACTGGAATTCCAAAAGCATAAAAGGATGGGCTAATGAGGGCTCGGTACCAAATCTTTAAATCTTCTCCTTAAATATATGGACTTTTATGAAATTTAAACTCTTCATATATTTCATTTTGTTTTTTTTAGTAGCCTGCAGTCAGCACGAAGAAACCGACAGATTTCAGGAGACGGGGAATATAGTGGAAACTATCTCCATATATCCCCAAACACGCGATATGGCTCCGGATGCAAATAATTTAGAACCGGGAGAAGCAGAATCCATAATCATCGACAAATCCTATTTTACAAGCGAACGTAGCAAATTGTTTATTTCACAGTTGGGTACTTCACAAAGTCCTAATTTTACAAATCCTGATCAGGCCGAGCCATATCTTTACGTTTATCACTACCAAGCTAATCAAGAAAGCGACTGGAATTCAGGATATAATTTCATTACTGACAGCAATAGAAAACCAATAGACTGGAAGGATGTTAAAAAACTCGGCTCTGTGGGTAATACATTTTCATTTTATGCCTTTTATTTCCCTGTTAGCGAAGAGGTGAATTTCTCGGTACAGACAGATCAATCAGTTCTGGAAAATTTCAAAAAATCGGATATCCTGGGTGCCTACCATGCAACCTCAGCTTTATACACGAGACTAAGATTCAGGTTGTTTCATCTTATGGTTTATTTAAAGGTGACAGTATATGTACCGGTGCTTAAGTCCTCACTTACTTCAACATCGGCCGAATATTCGGGATTTGGAGAGAACGCACTACAAAAGGCATACATACTCAATGCCTATAATAATTTCACTATTGACTGGAGAGCAAATAAAAGTTCCGACATTGAGGCACCTCTTACCCAACCGGCCGATAATCCGGTGAAATCTATCCAGATGTATAAGCATGACCAATCCTCTGAGATTATAACTCTTCAAAATATTAATGAATTTTATCCGCAGGGAGATTATACGGAAGATGAAGTCATAGCTTATAATTTCAGTGTACTTTTCCCGGCGGGCCAGAAATTCGATAAAAATTTCCTGTGTCTACAACTTAAAGCCCCTGATGATCACCTAAAGTATTATTATTTCTCAGGAGATCAAGCAAATAACTCCACCGGAGAGTTTGGGCTCAATCAAGGAACCCTTCAACAGTTATTTCTTTATATTCCACGCAAGAGCAACGAAACTATACTTGTCAAGTCGAAAATCCTTCCATGGTATAATTCTTCCACTGAAATGACTGTGACAAAAAAAGATGGAAATGCACAAGATAATAATAATCCTTAAACAACGATGAGTCAATCTAATAAGAATATGACACTTCATATGGTGACTTTCATTGGGTCTTTAGGCCTTATGGCTCTTGCTGCATGTTCTTCGGATAAAGTTGATGAGGCAGACTCGACTCAAGATGGAAACATTATAAAGGTTGGGGCTTTAATGGCAGAGTTTTTGCACTCCCGAGACGATATGGGATCGACACAAGTGGTGGAAAGCGGAGATTTCTGCATGTCTTTCCCCGTCGTCAATTCAGGAGAATATAGGAATGCCATTGTAAGATTTAATGTGCCGGAATTCGAGCCATCCATAGGGGTGGTCACTATACCACCCGATTCTGAGTTAAAATGGAGTAATGTTTTAAATGTTTCACAGCCTACCTTCTATCTTGACAACATTCCTTTAGAAAAATCTTCAAGAAGTAACCCTTCTTCGGTGGTTTTCGATGATCAATACAATCCTTTTGTGGCAGGATTATTTGATTTTGAAAAGGGTAATAACGATTTATTATGGGGGTCAAAGGCAGAACCCAGAAACTCCAAGACGATAAATTTTGATCTGCATCACAACATGGCTCGGCTTAAAGTCAGGATCACTGTCGATAAAACAAATGAGGCAGAAATGGGTGATCTAGATCTCTCAGAAGGTGCCATCGTAAGCATTACATCCCTAGTTAATTCACCTGTATCCTACAACAGGCTTGACGGCTCCTTAGCACTTTCCGACTTAAGAGAAACATTAACATTGGTGACACCTGAAGATCCGGAACTGAGTTGGGATACAATTATTACAGATCCGGAAAATGACAATATAACTGTATACACTACAAAAGATTTTGTTCTCCCTCCCCAAGGACTACCTGAAGATATCACCAGACCTGAGCTTGTAATTACTCTAAAAAACGGCAACACTTATTCAGGGATATTGCCTTATGCAATGGAAGTATTGGATAGCGAACATCCTGATCCCTATCCGATGACCCTTTATTTCCTAAAAGAACATATTCTCACGATTAGCACTGTGATAACAGAAGAACCACCTCAATTGGAATTTATGCCGGTGCAGGTAGTGGATTGGGTATATAAAGGTCTGTTTTCTTTCGACGGTCATCAATCAGGAATATACAAAGCTAATGAATTCTATAACTTTATTAGGGATTACAATGCAGGAGAGGTATCCCGCCTTGACAGATATGGAATGCTTACAAAGCCGGAAAATTCCGATACTGATTTATGGGTTTTCCAGTTTTGGAACTCCGTGGTCTTAGATTACACGGAAATTTATCGTAAAATTCCACAAACAAATATACCCTTTATTTTCAGCTTTAATGGGTTTACAATTAGTGTCAGAAAAAATGATGGCACCATAACTCCCGTCAATGCAGACTCATTGTATAAAATCCTTTTAGGAACATTGTCTCTCTAATGGTAACTTTTATGATCTTGTCTATTTCATGAAACGAAAACATCACATATCTGTCTTTATTTCATTTTGTTGCATCCTTATGACTATAAACGGATGTGGTGATAATGAAACATTTGAAGCTGAAAAGCCTTCACCATTAGCCATAAATATGACCATCGCAGGAAAAGCTACGTTAGACACACGTGCAAATCGCCTGCAAATAGAAGATAAATGGTCTTATGTGTCTTTTGAAAAAGGTGATGCGATGGGTTTTTTTGCTTCAGGAGGAAACTGGCAGGACGATACCTCGGGAATGTTTGACAATTATGAACTGGTCTATGACGGGAAGTCTCAATTTAAGGATCCCGATGGATCTTCATCAATGTTTAGTCCTTCGGAAATGAAGGGAAACGAAGTCTATATGTATTACCCCTATAGTCCACTGATAACCAGCTCAGGGATGGAACTAAGGGTAAAACCCGAAAACGGACAGGAAGGATGGAGATGCATGGATTATCTTGCGGCTAACTATATAAATATGGAGGGTCAGAAAGATGGAGGACTCTATGCATTATACGGGGATTTCCTTCATGGTTTTGCAGAGTTAATAATTATGAGGGGTAAAGGATTCGATAATCCACCGGCCGGATGTGAGAGGATCACGGCAGTCATAGATATTGAATGCACACATATTATGGTGGAAATGAACACGGAAAATGGATGGAGCTGTCGACCAAAATTAATCTTTTCTCCGTCCAACAGTGCCGGGCTTAAATTAGATGAGTCAAAAGAATGGGATGCCTGGCAAGGAGGAAATTATGGTATCACTGACAAAGATCCCATAGGCAAGGAAGCCTGGTATGTGATTGTTCCTACTTTAGGAGGAAATGAAAGGACAACGGTTACCTATATTGAGATTTGCGACAATGAGGGCAACTGGCAGCACGTCACCGGGCTTAAATTAAGTGGATACGACCAAGGGAATCCAACGAAATTTGTAGATCCCGGATGGCGCTATCCTATGGAAATTACAATGAACGAACTTGTGCCGTCGGTCAATCCTTATCCCATTTCTCCATGGGGGGAAGTCATAGATCTGACCGACCAAAGGAAACGTGGCATTTCCGACCTGACAGAATTTGAGCAATGGGTCCGAGATTATAATGCATATATAGCCGATCCTTCAAAATCTGACCCTCTTTTTAAATACGGAGATCAAATTGTAGAAGGAGACAATGATAATATATCATGGCATTTTTATTTGCTTTCCGATTTGGATCTTTCCGGATATCAGGCTCTCCCATGGGATGATAACGACACTGGGGTTTCGATATCAAATAATATAATCCTCCCAAATTTCAAGGACATCCTTGACGGTAAAAGCACCACTTTTGTTAACGGAAGTTTTATCAATCATAAGATAACCGGACTCAATAAGACTTTCGTAGCATCAATTTCCGGTGGAATGATAGAAAATATTGACTTTATTGAACCAAAAATCATTAGCCCCGATTCTTCTTCAGATTCTGCCGGTATAATTGCCCTCAATATGACTGGTGCCACAGTGATGAATTGTAATATCGAGATGGGAACTCTAATGAATCCCGGTGGGGCCGGTGGTATGATAGCCGGTTATATGTCGGGGGGGACTATTAGAAACACATCTGCCTCGGGATGGCTTATAGCTGCTTCAACGGCTAATCTTTCAATCAATGAAGCCGGGTTTATCGGTGTTATAGATAATTTGGTGACGGCCGTTTTCGAAAAAAATACCTCTAAAATTGTTCAAAACTGATATATTAATGAGCATAAAAACCTATATCATCCATATATTTTCATTTTGGTTATGTCTTTGTGGGTTTATATCGTGTAAAGATGATTCCCAATTATTACATCATCCGGAGAATCCACAGGAAAATGAATTGCCCTTAGAATTTAACATTCTTTGGCCTTCTAAGGATGACACCAGAACCACTA
The DNA here is from genome assembly GCA_022510445.1 of Muribaculaceae bacterium. GTDB lineage: Bacteria > Bacteroidota > Bacteroidia > Bacteroidales > Muribaculaceae > Lepagella. Next base: position 8,746 of record JAFLTN010000072.1, read on the forward strand.
TTGATCCGCTAGGGAATGAAAGATTCACAGAAGATGATATGATCCATATTCTGGGCACCTTCAATACTCAATCTCTTCAGCAGGATGGCTCCCCTGTAGAAAAAACTGTGACAAGATATGGAGCCTTAAGATACAACGGCAGACTCTGGGAGAAAGTGGATGGTTCGGAATTAACATGGCCTTCCACAGCTGTATCCGGAAATTTTGTGGCTTATTTCATTAGCGAAAGTAATGGTTTGCTAACTGAAGAGGCTCCTTCAAAAACTTATTCCTTATCGAATCTGACGGTCACTACTGATCCTCTCAAGGCAGAGGCTTCGAATGTGAAATACGGCAATGCAATCCCTATGACTTTTAATCATATTTGTGCTTATCTCACACTTATTGAACTTGAACCCATGGTGGCAAATCAATATTGGTTTATGTCGGATGGCGTTCAATCAGCCGAAAACGGTGATTCTAAGACATTTAATAATGCGTTCCGCATCAGTCTGGGGAATGACGGCACAGCGCCCACTTTAAATTTCGAGTTTTGCCAAGAGAAAGACAGTGATTATAAGGATATAACTTATATTTCCGGCAATACCGAAGAATACACTGAATCAGACAATAACGGCGAACTAAGGATCTTGACCAAAGCCTTTTATTTTCTTGAACCGGGATATTATGAAACTTTTTCTCTTGCTTATCCTTCAACAAAACCTGAAATTTATTCCTATCTACAATATAATTACAATAATATACCGGAAGATGTGGGAGCTGTTCCCAATAATAAACCGAATCTGGAGGCTAACAAATCTTATACTCTGAATATCACAAAATCTCCCGGAATCACAATAAACAGTCCTACAACACCTGGAGGATGGGATGAATCTGATGATTTTTATGTCATAATTGATGTGGAAGCCTTCCTTGAAGCAATAACAAAAGGAGAAGCCTATTATGAAGGCAATCAGGAGATATTGAGAGCGGTTGCCGGAGGAACCGAACTTATAAAAAATGTAGATTTTAATAATTTTAATTATTCTGATTTTAAAAATGAGGGATTTTTACCGGATATAGATGAAAAACTATTTTTTGACGGTGGCCTTCATTATATAAGAAATCTTAACGATCCCTTGTTCCATTTTAATAAAGGCACAATTAAAAATTTGGGTATCAAACAATTCAAGGGGCTAAATCTTATATCGAATGAAAATGAAAATGAGGATTTAGATAATAGCCGAAACGGAGTTATATGTCATTGGAACCGTAATCAAGCCACTATAACAAATATTAGGCTTATTGATGTTGAAATGAATGTGTTTGTAGAAAGTGACAATTCCGCCGACACCGACGGTTCGGAAGTGCATAATATAGGAGGAGTCACAGGCGAAAATACCGGGGTCATCAGCCAGGTAGCCTTTGGTGGGACAATCGATATAACGGTGACGGGAGCGCCCGCTCCTCAATATGTTGACAATGTCAATGCTACAGTGCTCATTGGAGGTGTTGCCGGCCAACTTGCTGCAACCGGAACCGTGTATGACGTCTCACCCATTGACAATAATTTAAAAATAAATATCACAAATACTTGTAAGGGCGTGATAGGAGATTATGCCATAGGTGGGATTGCCGGGCAGTCTTCCGGATTTATAACAGGAGTGATTCTTGGTAATGTATCTATAGATTCCACTGAAAGTCTTGGTCTTACTTCATATATTGGTGGAGTTGTGGGCAATCTGTCGGTGGATGAATCAAATTCGGGGTCACTAGATTCATGTATTGTTGGAGGTGCTGTCAAGGCGGGGAAATCTATAAAATATAAGGCTCTGAATTCAGGATCTTATACCGGGGGTATTGCCGGAGTGGTTTTGAATCAACCGGTCAGTGACTGTCGTTCGTCAGTAAGTGTTTATGGACCTACAGAAACAATGATAATGGAAAATGTGGTCTATGCCACAGGTGGGGCCTTCGGGCGCATAAGAATAGGTTATTATTCTTTTGAAAGCCTTATCGCATACGGAAGTTATATTGAAGGACCAGACGAATATATAGGCAACTTTGTTGGAATTGCCCCTAATGATGCTGCCTGGAATAATTGGTTTGACCAATATTTCAACAGTTCTATTACCGTGAGACATTTTGCCAATCTTAAAAATGTCGGAGCAAATATTGACTGACATTATAAAATCTTAAAGTTGAAATGAGAAGAAAACTCAATATATCAAGGATTCTTGGTTTCTCGAATTTATGTATCTTCATGCTTTCACTTTCCATTTTTATTTCTTGCCGGGAAGAAGACTCTTTTGTAAAAATTGAAGAAGGCAAAGTGGAATTTTTAGCGAGACTGAAGAGTATTGATCAGTTGAAGACACGGTTTGATTCCACATATATCAACAGAGAAAATTTCAATCTTAATTTTTATATTGAGATGTTTACCCAGAATGAGTCAAATTTTGGGATTTATGGAATTCCCTCAGGTTATGAAGGAAGACTGGATTGTATTGACAATAATGAACCCTTGATGTGGAAAAGTCTCAACATCGACCACACTTTTTATTCATGGACTATCCCCTGGGATGAAGATTATTATAAAGATGGGATAACCACTGAACCTGTAATAATAGAATTCCATAATTCCTCAAATACGGAAGGTTTTGAAGAATTTAAGAATAATCAGATTTACGAAACATTTATAGGAGCAAAATCTGAATCGTATAATTACAAAAACCATGGTAAATATGTAGACCTCACATTTTTTCATCTAGTGTCAAGGATTGAAATAGGCACATTCCAGCTCACGGAACCTTCAGGTGCGATACAGCGCGACCTGAAGGCCGATGTGACATTCCTTAATATGCCCACCACTGCTACTTTCTATCCACATCCCGCACTAGATCAAACCGGGAACCAACGTCGTCCGTATGTTCTCCCTGACGCTCCCGATCCCAATAAGGGAATCACTTACTTTATTGATAACTCAGCAACAGAAACCGACTTATTTTATATTTGTCCTGAAGTGGATTTCAGCCAAATCGAATTCCAAATAAAAATAAAAAGTGAAAAATATAAGGATAGGGAAACCTACTACGGTTCCTTTGCGGATATTAAATTCGTTAGGACAGGTGTGGATCATGATCTGGTAGATGGAAACGACGATAAAGTGCTTCATGCAGGAGAGGAGATGAAAATCAACATCAACCTGATTCCCGGAATAGGGCCCGGTCTAGCCGTTATTATCGATGAATGGAGTACTCAGAAACCAAATGAAGCAGAATATCATCCTTATCCCGGTTTATATTCAGAAACAGAGCTTAATGAATTAAGAAGTCTCTTTATGCAACTGGCATCTGAAGATGATGAGGAAATTTTAGATAAAATCCGAAATCTGTATATTCTTTATGGAAGCCCCGGAGAAAAGGGAGAAAAATATCTAAACTTATATAGCGATATGGAGCTTAAAGGAAATGACGCTAATATTTTCCCGGTGTGGAAAGAATATATTCTAAACGGGCTAGGTCATACTGTGACAATGAAAACAAATAGCGGCAATTATTGGGGAACAGGCAATAAGCCTTATTTTAACATCGGACCCTGCAGAAACATTTATTTTACCGACGGAAATTTTACAGTTTATATTGATGCGGATGGCTACGTATGGGTTACAGATCCGACAACGGGAAATTTAAAAATTACAGAAAATAAACTTGAGGATCTGAATACATATGAAAATGGGAAATATAACAGTTATGACATAAATGCCGAAACAGGACAAATACGTTATTCTACATATTTCAACGGTAAAATCACTGGATAACCCATATCTGCTCCTTACCTACGCATAGAAGTGGCATCTGACGTTGAGAAAGGTATCCTAACCTCATTAGTTTTTCAGCCATTCGGCAGGATTCAGCTTCTCTCGGTTTTTCCAGACTTCAAAATGGATCGAAGAATGATTTGAATCCTCCTCATTAAGAGCCAGTATCCCCAGTTTCTGTCCTAATTCCACAGAATCTCCTACCTTTACGGATGGTGTGGCAATGTTGCCATAGACTGTGTAATAACCACCATGATTCACTATGACAACAGTGTTATAGCCGGGTAAAAGATATACACCCGAAACCTTCCCCTTAAACACTGCAAGAGCGGTTGCTCCGGCCGTTGATTCGGCATCTATGCCCGGATTATCGTAAACCACATCCGGAAGATCAGGCAACGACTGACGTCCGAAATATGAAGTTATTTTGAAAGAACCGTTTGTAGGCCGCGGGAGACTTCCCTTCATATCGGCAAAATTATTGGAAGGCTTAATCTCAGCCTTTTCCTCCGTTCCACTTTTTGATCGTGGAGTCCTTTTCCTTGCATCGGCATATTCTTTCAGTTTTTCGGAAGAATCAACTTTTCCCACTGACTCTTCTTTCTTATCTTTTGATCGTCTTGTGCGTTTACCAGATGATTCTTTCTCCTCTTTTTTCGGTTCTGAAGTTTTCTTCTTT
>JAFLTN010000073.1 GCA_022510445.1 Muribaculaceae bacterium
ATTGGCATATGAAAATAAAAAAAATATAGAATTTGAAACCGTCAGTCATAAAAAGATAAATACCGAAAATCTTCATGGCACCGGTTGCGTTTTCTCTTCATTACTTGCATCTTTCCTTGCCTTAGGATTTCCAATTAAAGATTCATTCCTTAAGGCTTCGGAGCAAATGAAAGAAATAATCCAATCAAGCATAGATTATAAACTTGGCCAGTCTTCTTACGGACCTCTTAATATAAATAACTATTCTATTAAAGATTAAAATACTTAAAAATGAAAATTTACTTCAACGACACTCTGTTAGAACTCCCTGACGATTTTATGTCGGTAGCAGATTTCCTTAAATTTAAAGATATACCACCACAAGGAACTGCAATTGCTATTGATGGAAAGCTTATCCCCAAAATAGCCTGGAATATAACTAAATTCTCTCCTTTATGTCGAGTTAATGTTATTTCAGCCGCTTTCGGGGGTTAATTAAACCATTCTTCTTGGAGACCAATCAATGTCAGAGAGAAAATTTATAGTTATTGCAATAACATCTCCTGATTCATATCCGGATGAAGCGGGCAGAATTGAAAATATTCTGGGAAATGGAGAAGCAGACTTGGTTCATATCAGGAAACCTTTATGGAATAAAGAAAAAACTTCGGAACTGCTTAAGGCAATATCAGAAAAATTTCATCATAGATTAAAGTTACATGATCATTTTGAACTTCTGGAAATTTTTAATCTTGGAGGAGTGCACTTGAATTCGCGAAATCAATATGCCCCTCTCGGAGTTTCCTCAGTCAGCAAGTCAATCCATTCACTAAAAGAGATAGAAGAATGGAAAGATTATGATTATATGACCCTGTCTCCTATTTTTGATTCAATTTCAAAACAAGGATATAAAAGCTCTTTCGATTTGACAGAATTGAAATCCCTGATTGAGGGAAAAAATTTAATTGCGTTAGGAGGTGTTTCCCCCAATAAATTCAATCTTTTGAAGTATTACGGATTTAAAGGAGCTGCTCTTTTGGGTCATTTCTTCCCTTCTAAACCATTAATGATATAAAATCGTTTTTCTATAAAGTACGTTAAAAGTTCAAACGAAAAAATGATTAACCATAATATGCCATGTTACAGTTTATTACAAATACAAATTCTAAAACTCCGGTAACAGAACAAGTCTTTGGAGTTATTGAAGGCGGATGCCGCTGGATTCAGATCAGGATGAAAGATGCTTCTGACGAAGAGATTACTAAAGTGGTTGAAGAAGTCAAACCCAGGTGCATAGAAACAGGCTCCTTTCTGTTGCTAAATGACCGTGTGGAACTTGCTAAGAAATTAAATGTCGGCGGTGTGCATCTCGGGAAGGAAGATATGCCTGTCAGTAAGGCCAGGATGATCTTGGGTCCGGCAGCTGTAATCGGGGTCACCGCAAATACATTTTCCGACATTGCCGCAGTAAGTAACCTTGATATCGATTATTATGGCATTGGCCCATATGCCCAGACTCAGACCAAAAAAAATCTTGCCCCAGTTCTTGGATTGGAAGGTATTCGTAAGATTAGCTTTGAGATGGAAGAAAAGAGAATTCAGATTCCTCATGTAGCTGTCGGAGGTATAAAGATTGATGACGTCTTGCCGTTAATTGAGGCAGGAGTGAATGGCATAGCAGTAAGTTCAGCAATTTCGGAAGCTGAGGATATCGTGTCTGAAACTCGAAAATTTATTAACCTTCTTCCTAAAATTAATTTAGACTGATGAATAAGTTGAAAATAGGCCCGAGAGAATTTTCTTCAAGGTTATTTATAGGAACAGGAAAATTCCCATCCCCTGAAATCATGCTTAAAAGTATCCTGGCTTCGGGATCCGAGATGATTACAGTAGCAATGAAAAGAGTAAATCTTATGAATGAAGCTACTGATGAAATGCTTACTCATATTAACAGGGATCATATCCAGCTGTTGCCCAATACCTCAGGTGTCCGCAATGCCAAAGAAGCAGTGTTAGCCGCTCAAATGAGCAGGGAAATATTTAATACTGAATTCATTAAACTTGAAATACATCCGGATCCGAAATATCTGATGCCGGATCCGATTGAAACACTGAAAGCCACCGAACAGTTAGCGGCTGATGGTTTTGTGGTGTTACCTTATATTCAGGCAGACCCGGTATTATGTAAACTCCTTGAAGAGGCAGGTGCTGCTGCAGTCATGCCGTTGGGCGCACCTATTGGAACCAACCGGGGGCTTGTGACACGTGATCTGCTCGAAATTATTATAGAACAATCAACCCTTCCGGTAGTGATAGATGCCGGTCTTGGAGCCCCTTCTCATGCGGCAGAAGCAATGGAAATGGGAGCTGATGCTGTCTTAGTAAACACAGCTATTGCCGTTGCTGGGAATCCTGTTGAAATGGCTGAGGCATTTAAACTTGCCGTAGATGCCGGAAGAAGAGCCTACATAGCCGGTTTAGGGAGTAAAAGCAAACAAGCTGTCGCCACCTCTCCTCTCACCGCTTTTCTCAACAATCCATAAGTATGATCCTGATTGACAGGTACATTTTTTTCTTTCAAACTTTAATAGCATAAAAATGAAAATTGATAATATTAACCTATCTTCCTACCCGGGTTCAACAAAAAAGTATGTAAAAGGAAAAATTTTCCCCATTAATGTAGCCATGAGGGAAATTCACCAGCATCCTACAATCACCATAGATAACGGAAAGAGGATAGAATATCCCAATGAATCTGTAATAGTCTATGATACCAGCGGTCCCTATACAGATCCGAATGTTAAGATTGATATAAACAAAGGATTGCCTAGGATTAGGGAATCATGGGTAATTGAAAGGAATGACACTGAAGTTCAGAATGATATATCCAGCAACTATGGGAAAGCAAGGAGAGATGACAAGTCACTTGATGCCATAAGATTCCCCATATTCCATAAACCGAGAAAGGCGAAAGAAGGGAGGCGGGTCACACAACTTTATTATGCCAAAAAAGGTATAATTACTCCTGAAATGGAGTATGTGGCCATAAGAGAGAATCTGGATAATGAGGCAAGAGGTATAAAGACTTATATAACTCCCGAGTTCGTCCGCCAGGAAATTGCAGAGGGACGTGCAATAATTTCAGCCAACATTAACCATCCGGAGGCTGAGCCAATGATTATCGGAAGAGCTTTTGCTGTAAAACTTAATACCAATATTGGTAATTCCGCACTTTCTTCAGGTATCGAAGAAGAGGTGGCAAAGGCTGTCTGGAGTTGTTATTGGGGAGGGGATACTATAATGGATCTTTCCACAGGAAACAATATCCATGAAACCAGAGAATGGATTATCAGAAATTCACCTGTACCTGTGGGAACTGTTCCTATTTATCAGGCTCTTGAAAAAGTAAATGGGAAAGTAAAAGAACTCAGCTGGGAAATTTATCGGGATACCCTGATAGAACAGTGTGAGCAAGGAGTCGATTATTTCACCATACATGCCGGTGTGTTAAAAGAGCATGCCAATCTTGTTTCGGAAAGGCTTACAGGTTGTGTCTCCCGCGGAGGATCCATAATGACACAATGGTGTGTGGAACATGATAAGGAAAGTTTTCTTTATGAACACTTCGAAGAAATTTGTGAAATCCTTAATAAATATGATGTCGCCGTATCACTTGGCGACGGAATGCGACCGGGTTCCACCCATGATGCAAATGACCGTGCACAATTTCTTGAGTTGGAGGTGTTGGGGAAATTAACAGAAATAGCTTGGAAACATGATGTCCAAGTTATAATAGAGGGTCCGGGGCATGTGCCGATGCACAAGATTAAAGAAAATATGGAGAAACAGCTTGAAGCTTGTCACGGAGCTCCTTTCTATACTCTCGGCCCATTGACAACAGATATTGCGCCCGGTTATGATCACATCACATCAGCGATTGGAGCAGCCATGATCTCATGGTATGGCACGGCAATGATTTGTTACGTCACTCCTAAAGAGCACCTTTCACTCCCTAATCTTAATGATGTTAGAGAGGGTGTAATTGCCTACAAAATCGCAGCACATGCCGCTGACCTTGCAAAAGGACTTCCGGGAGCAACTATAAGAGATGATGCATTGAGCAAAGCCAGATATGAATTCAGATGGAAAGATCAATTCAATCTATCTTTAGATCCTGCAAGGGCAAAACAATATTATATGGAATCAAGGAGAGATGCACCGGATTCAGATGACCGTTTCTGCACAATGTGCGGTCCTAATTTCTGTGCAATGAGAATTTCCCAAAATATTGCAGATTCATGCGACAAATGAAATCAGACCCTACCCGTGATGCAATCTTTGGTCATGGATTTGCGGATATAATCGATAGTTATGACTGGAACCAAACATTGACAGAAATTGATTCCTACACCATAGAAGATGTTGATAATGTACTTTCAAAAGTTTTAACCACCACCAGACAACTTGTCCCGGAAGATCTTGGAATACTGATATCCAAACCGGCAAGGAAAAGGTTGGAAACGATGGCAAGAATTGCAAAAGCCATAACAGAAAGTAGATTTGGGAAAACAGTCTCTCTTTACATCCCCATGTATGTAGGGAATGCGTGTACTAATAAATGTGTTTACTGTGGTTTCAATCATGACAATAAGTTCACACGTAAAGTTTTGAATCCTGAAGAGGTAAAAAGAGAGTGTGAAGCCATAAAAGATTTAGGACCTTTTCAAAACTTACTTATTGTTGCAGGCGAATATCCTTCATTATGTGGTGTGGATTATCTGGAAAAAGTGCTTGAAATCTGCCGTCCCTATTTCCACAACCTCACACTTGAGGTTCAACCATTACGATCTGTTGATTATGAAAGGTTGACTCATTCCGGTTTAAACGGTGTAGTTTGTTTTCAAGAGACTTATAATAGAAAAGCTTACGGCAAATATCACCCACGTGGAATGAAAAGTCATTTCGACTGGAGATTGAACGGATTCGACAGAATGGGAGAAGCCGGATTACATAAAATTGGATTAGGAGCCCTGCTCGGTCTGGAAGATTGGAGGGGTGAAGCCGTGATGATTGCAAGGCATTTAAGATATCTCCAAAAAAAATATTGGAGAAGCCGTTATTCTTTAAATTTTCCTCGTCTTCGACCGTCGGAGAGCGGTTTTGCACCTAATTTTATCGTTTCTGACTCAGATATAGTTCAGCTAAGTTGTGCCTTCAGAATATTTGATCCGGATCTTGATATATCCTTTTCAACTCGAGAAGCTCCTTATTTCCGTGATTCATTAATTGGCCTGGGATTGACATCAATGAGCGCTGGAAGCAGAACAGAACCCGGGGGATATGCGGGAAAAGAATACGCACTGGAACAGTTTGAGGTAAATGATGACAGAACTCCAAAAGAAGTAGAGACAGCTATTCGGTCGCGCGGATATGACCCGGTGTGGAAAGATTGGGATGCTGTTTTTGACTGATTTTGTTAAGGAACAAATTAGAAGTTGGTATGTTACTCTTATTTATTTAATTTTGCGTAGAAACCATCATCAGTAATAAATGCTTGTCATAGGTATCGCAGGTGGAACCGGATCGGGTAAAACAACCGTCGTAAAGAAGATTATAGATGCTCTTCCAAAGGATGAGGTAACAGTTATCCCACAGGATTGTTATTATAACGACAATGCTCACATACCTCTTGAGGAGAGACTGAAAATGAACTATGATGAACCGTCTTCAATAGAATGGTCTCTTCTTTGCAAACAACTTTCAGAATTAAAAAAAGGCTATGATGTCGAGATGCCTACATATGACTTCATAACTTGTTCAAGAATGAAGGAAACCATCAGACTAGAACCTCGTGATGTAGTTGTTGTGGAGGGTATTTTAGTATTGACCGACAGGCAACTAAGAGATATGATGGATGTCAAGGTATTTGTTGATGCCGATGCCGACGAACGTCTGATCAGAGTTATCAGTAGGGATTGCATTGAAAGAGGCAGAACTCCCCAAATGGTAATTGATAGATATCAGGAAACATTAAAACCAATGCATGAGCTCTATATCGAACCTTCTAAAAGATATGCAGATCTAATTGTCCCCCAGGGAGGAAACAACAATGTTGCAATAATGCTTCTCACGGATTATATAAGATCTCTTTTGGGTTCAGGAGTTAACAATAAACGTCATAAAAAATGAGGGTCTTCGGTTTATTCAAAAAACAACAGGAAAATTCTTTCAATTCTGAGGAAAAAGAAGATATCAGAGACATGGAACATGAAAGTGTTCATGATATGCGTGAGTTAGATATCGAAGAGGAAGAGAAAATAACAGAGGGTTCTGAAGAATCAATAATTGATACGGAAGTCTCGATACCCTTAAAAGGAGTTCTTCGCACTGATGGACTTGTAAAAAGATACGGTAAAAGAACAGTAGCCAACCATGTTTCAATAAATGTAAAACAAGGAGAGATAGTAGGGCTGTTAGGACCTAATGGAGCAGGTAAAACCACAACTTTTTATATGACCACGGGACTGATCACTCCGAATGAAGGTAAAATTTTTCTCAATGATACCGATATAACTTCATATCCGGTTTATAAAAGAGCTCAGTTGGGCATCGGCTATTTGGCACAGGAAGCCTCCGTTTTCCGTAAATTAAGTGTAGAAAATAACATCAGGGCGGTTCTTGAAATGACTCCAACTTCAAAAGAATATCAAAAAGAGAAACTTGAAAGCTTAATAGCTGAATTCCGTCTTCAAGAAGTGAGGAAAAATTTAGGAGACAGACTGTCGGGGGGAGAAAGAAGAAGAACCGAGATAGCAAGGTGCCTTGCCATCAACCCTCGCTTCATAATGCTTGATGAACCTTTTGCAGGAGTTGACCCGATTGCAGTCGAGGATATCCAGGAAGTAGTTTATAAATTGAAAGAGAAGAATATAGGGATTCTTATAACTGACCATAATGCTCCGGAAACACTTAGTATAACCGACAGGGCATATCTTCTATTTGAAGGAAAGATATTATTTCAGGGCACGAGTGAAGAACTTGCTGATAATCCTATTGTTAGAGAAAAATATTTAGGTAGAAACTTTGTTTTCAGGAGAAAGCATTTCAATGTGTGATTCAAATACTAATCCTTCATTAAGATTTATCAGGGAATCTGTCGGAATAAGATTAGCCCTTCTTTTCAGCGCATTTTTTATTTTACTGTCGGTAACTTCATTAATTTCGTTATTAATAGATAATTTTTGGATAACTTCAGAACGAAATAAAGGTCTTTTCGGAGCAGTTTTACAATGTATTTTAGCATTCATTGTTCCGTCAGTTATTTTGGCTCGCTTTTGTTCTGCACATCCATTCAGATGGTTAAAATGTGAAAAATTTTTCCGAGTCCTTCCTTTTATAGGAGTTGTTGTTGTCTATCTGTTATCCTTACCGGCCATGGAATGGTTGATAAGCTGGAATTCAAATCTTCATTTTCCTGATTTTTTGAGAGACATCGAAATGACTTTCAGAAGCTGGGAGGAGAATAATGCGGCAATATCTCAAATGCTTTTAGCAACAGACTCAATCGGAGGTGTAATAACCGGAATATTGATTATTGGAATTTTGACAGGTTTTTCCGAAGAACTTTTTTTTAGGGGAGGTCTGCAAGGAATTTTTCAAAAATCTTCTTTGGGTCCCGATAAGTCTGTCTGGCTTGCTGCCATCATATTCAGCGCCCTTCATTTTCAATTTTTCGGTTTTTTCCCAAGATTGATAATGGGAGCTTTTTTTGGATATCTCTTTATTTGGACCAAATCTTTATGGGTGCCTGTTTTTGCCCATTCACTCAATAACAGTGTAGTTGTCGTGATTTCTTCACAAACAGAAAACTTAAATGCAAATGAAGGGACTTTTTTCCCTCCTGTTATAGAATCGATACCTTATCTTCTCCCGGTGATGAGTTTTCTGTTGACCTCATTATTTTTGTTATTTTTGAGAAATTATTTCTTCAAAAAAAATTAGAAATATGGCAAAAAAATCTGCATCTTCGGGCTATAACAATATAATTGCTGAAATAAGACAAAATAAATATGCCCCTGTATATTTGTTGATGGGGGATGAAGATTATTATATAGATAAAATAGTTGACTTATTGGAGGCAATCGTGGTGCCGGAAGAAGAGAAAGATTTTAATTCAACAATTTTCTATGGAGCCGATGCCGATATAAAGCAGGTAATAGCAAGGGCACAACAATATCCTGTCATGGCTGAAAGGCAGATTGTTTTTCTAAAGGAAGCTCAATCGTTAAATGCAGCTAAAACCCAACTTGAAAAACTGATTCCATACATACAGCATCCAAATAATACCACTGTTTTTGTAATCACATATAAAGGAGAGTCTTTGGCCTCTACCTCCTCTTTAGTGAAATCTATTTCAAGTTCGGGAGGTGTTGTGTTTAAAAGTGACCGACTGAGAGATTATCAGTTGCAAGGTCCGGTTGCTGATTATTGCCGGGAAAAAGGTCTGTTTATAGATGACAAGACAGTCTCTATTCTTTGTGAATATATCGGCAATCCTTTATCAAAGCTTTTTGGTGAGATAGATAAATTGGGAGTTGCTGCCGGAGGGAGCAGAAGGATAAGTCCTGAGCTTGTAGAATCTATTATAGGCATATCAAAAGATTATAATACATTCGAGCTAATAAAGGCAATCTCATTAAGAGATTACCTATCCTCAATGAGAATCCTAAATCATTTTGCCAAGAATCCCCGCCAAAATCCGGGAATTATAATTACCTCTACTTTGTTTAATTATTTCTCAAAATTATTTATGGCGTCAGTATTAAAGGATAAATCTGACATAGCTGTCATGGAAGAACTTGAACTTAAATCTTCTTTCGCGCTGACTGATTATCGCAACGGTTTACGAAATTACAGGGCGGCGACTATTGATGCCATACTTCATGCAATCAGGGAACAGGATGCCAAAAGTAAAGGTATAGGATCGCTTCAGAATGAATATGATCTCTTAAAGGAACTTATTTTTAAAATATTTATATTAAGATAACCATGTTGTTTTATTTCTCCGGTACAGGCAACTCAAGGTTTGTAGCAACAACTTTATCTAATTTCCTCGGACTTGGCTTACATTTCATACCGGAAACAGATCCCCACACGGTTGAATATCCCGATCAAAGGGTATTATTTGTTTTCCCGGTCTATTCATGGGGAGTCCCACCTTTAGTTGAAAGTTTTATAAAAAATCTTCCTGAAGGATTTTGGATGATTGTAAAAGAGAAAAATCTGTCGGTAGATTGCGTGATGGTCTGCGGAGATGAAGTTGCATTGGCACCTGAAATGTTTAGAAAAATCTTAACCAAGGTTTCAATTGATCTGAATTCAGTCTGGAGTGTGATAATGCCGAATAATTACGTTCTCCTTCCGGGTTTTGACGTAGATCCTAAAGATGTTGAAAACAGCAAACTTGTTTCCTGCAAAAGAAGAATACTTGAAATCGCCGAAGGTTTGAATAGGGGAGACCGGAGAATTGATGTCAGCAGAGGCAAAATGCCCGGAATTAAGACAAAATTAGTTTATCCGTTATTTAAAAAGTGGGGAATATTTCCAAAAAAATGGCATTACACATCTTCATGTATCGGATGTGGAAAATGTGCACAAATATGTCCTATGAAAAATATAGAAATGAAAGAAGGACATCCCTATTGGAATGACTGTTGTTGCTCATGTCTTGCCTGTTATCATATTTGTCCCGTACACGCGGTTGCATATGGTAAGGAGACAAGAAAAAAAGGTCAATATTTTTTCCCGCTTAGAAAAATTTAGTAACAGAGTTATCGTAACTCATCACAACACCTCCTGCTCCATAATCAATCAGGGAAAAAGATTGAACGCCATTTTCATCCATAAATACGACTATATTGTCACTTATAAACCCATTATATGATTTCCCGCCTGATGTGGCTGACCAATTTCCGTTTGAATTTTGAACAGATATCTTATGTTGAGGGTCATTTTGTATTTGATAGGTTCCTGCTGACGGATTATTAAGCATGTTGGTTATTACTTGTTCCTGTATATATCCCCGGAGCCCTGGAGAATATTCAATCAGATACCAGCCAGGCAACTTTTCAGTTGTTTTAAAGACCATCCCTGGTCTTATAATAACTTCTTCATTATTTTCATTTAATGTGACATATTTGGGACTGGCATCATCAAAAACTTTCCCATCCTTACCTACGGCTATATAATCCGCTGCAAGAAGAGAATTAACTCCGTAAAGAAGAAAACATATAAATATTATCGGATTAAATTTAGAATTCATTTTGTGAAATTATATTAGTTAATTGAAGTTTTGCTTGTTATTAAAATCATTCACAGACATCTCTTAGAGTAGATTTTTAATGAACATACCACTCGTGAGATTGCGTTAGCTTCCCAAATGGTAATTAAAGAAAATTCTCTTCGAGATATCTATCGTGTGAAATTAATTCTTTAAACATGCAAAATTAAGTTAATTCATTGAAACTTATTGTCAGTTGAGATTTAAAAGTTCCTTCATTTTGTCTTCAGCGGCTGACAGGCCATCAATATTTTTACCTCCCGCCTGCGCAAAGAAAGGCTGACCTCCGCCACCACCTTTTATCAGTTTTGAAGCTTCTCTTACAATCTGAGATGCATTCAAACCTTCTTTCACAAGATCGTCTGTAAGAGATAATGTCAGTAACGGTTTGTCTCCTTCTCTTGTAGCTCCAATGAAAACAGTGTGTTCCGGTGAGTTTTTTCTAATTGTAAAAGCCACATTTTTTACAACCTCCGGAAGTCTTACACCCTGCAGACTACATACCTTTATTCCATTAACAACTCTTGCATTCCGTATCAAATCTTCAGAAAGGTTTTTAATTCTTTCCTCCATAAATTCCTCAACTTGTTTTTTGAGGTCGGCATTATCTTTTATAGCTTTTTCTACAGCTACTTTTATATTGGATGCGTTTCCTAAGAAAGCGGAGAGCTCTTTCATTGTGTCTTGCATTTCGTCAAGAATATTTTCCACTCCATATGCAGAAACCGCTTCAATACGTCTTATTCCGGCAGCTATAGAACTCTCTGAAAGAATTCTTATCATGCCGATATTGCCGGTGTTTTCCACATGGGTGCCTCCGCAAAGTTCAATTGAAGAACCGTATTTAACAACTCTTACCTTATCTCCGTATTTTTCACCGAAAAGAGCCATTGCGCCCATTTCACGAGCCTCTGAAATTGGTATTTCTCTCTTTTCTTCAAGAGGCATTGCGTTTCTGATCCTTTCGTTGACAAGATGTTCCACTTTTCTTAACTCCTCTGGAGTAACTTTTTGAAAATGAGAAAAATCAAATCGAAGAACTTCCGGAGAAACGAAAGATCCTTTTTGTTCCACATGTAATCCAAGCACTTCTCTCAACGCTTCATGGATTAAATGGGTGGCTGAATGGTTGGCCGAAGTGGCCTTACGGGCCTTTTCATCAATTGCGGCGACAAATTCAGCAGAAGGATCCGCAGGAAGTTTTGAAGTTATATGAACTCCAATATTATTTTCCTTCTTAGTGTCGTTTATCTCAACAATTTCCCCGTTATCAAAAATAAGTTTCCCTCGGTCGCCTACCTGTCCGCCCATTTCGGCATAAAATGGTGTTTTTTCAAGTATAATCTGATAAAAATCTTTCCCTTTCTGCTTCATTTTCCGGTAACGAAGAATCCGGGAAGGAACGGAAGTAGAATCATAACCAACAAATTCCTGGTCACCCTCTCTTACGATGATCCAGTCACCTGTTTCTACGGAAGCTGCATTTCTGGCTCTTTCCTTTTGTTTTTTCATTTCAGAGTCAAATTCAGCATGATCTAATTCCATGTTGTTTTCTCTTAGAATAAGCTCCGTAAGATCAAGAGGGAAACCATAGGTGTCATAAAGAATGAAGGCATCTTTCCCTGAAATCTTGGTTTCACCTTTTTCTTTAGCCTCCTTAATTAACCCGTCAAGCAACTTAATACCGTTATCAAGGGTACGCAGGAAAGTTTCCTCCTCTTCCTTGATTACTTTTTTGATTAGGCCGGCCTGTGCGATAAGTTCCGGGTAGGCTTCTCCCATTTCTGAAACCAGTTTATCCACAAGCAAATGAAGTGTGGCTTCCTTTCGGTCAAGGAAGGTGTAGGCATATCTTACGGCACGCCGAAGGATGCGCCTGATCACATATCCTGCTTTGGCGTTTGAAGGCAGCTGTGAATCAGCAATAGAGAAAGCGATAGTCCTGATATGGTCAGCCACTACACGCATTGCAATATCAGTCTTTTCATTCTCCCCGTATTTCAATCCGGTTATTTCAGAAATTTCTTTAATAAGAGGAGTAAACACATCAGTGTCATAATTTGATTTTTTACCTTGCAATGCCATGCATAGACGTTCAAATCCCATACCAGTGTCAATCACTTTTGCGGGAAGAGGTTCTAAAGAGCCGTCAGCTTTCCGGTTATATTGCATGAACACGAGATTCCATATTTCTATAACCTGTGGATTATCCTTATTGACTAAGGAAGCCCCGTCAATCTTTTTTCTCTCTTCTTCGCTTCGGAGGTCGATATGAATCTCACTACAAGGCCCGCAAGGTCCCGTGTCACCCATTTCCCAGAAATTATCTTTCTTGTTCCCATCAATAATATGTGAAGCAGGAAGATGAGTCTTCCATATCTCTTCAGCCTCGGTATCCTTTACAAGACCTTCCGGGGCGTATCCTTCAAAAACTGTGGCATAAAGGCGGTCCGGATCCAGTCCTAACACATCTACAAGATATTCCCAAGCCCAATCAATCGCTTCCTTCTTGAAGTAATCCCCAAAAGACCAATTTCCGAGCATTTCAAACATAGTATGGTGATAGGTGTCATGTCCCACCTCTTCAAGATCGTTATGTTTGCCGGAAACCCTCAGGCATTTCTGACTGTCGGCCACTCTTTTGTTATCGGCTTTCCTGTTTCCCAGTATTATATCCTTAAACTGGTTCATGCCCGCATTGGTAAACATCAGGGTCGGATCATCCTTTATTACCATTGGTGCGGAAGCAACAATTTTGT
>JAFLTN010000074.1 GCA_022510445.1 Muribaculaceae bacterium
GAAATGCTATGGGACCATTTACCATACAACAAATTCAAATACTAATTTCACAGGGAGGTTTCACACCCCAAACCATGGTTTGGAAAGAAGGGATGGCTCAGTGGGAACAGGCTTCAAATATTCCCGAACTTCTTCAATTATTCAATATTTCGAGATCATCGACACCTTCAGGAATGCCTCCTGTACCGCCAACGCCCTAATTTTGAGAATATATGAATAATAATAGTTTCTTTTCTATTGATAAACTTGTTGAGTTCGGACTCGGACTTGGAATTGCCCAGCAAATGGTGACGATGATGAACCAGAGTATGAAAGGGATGTATGTGCCCGGTTCATATATGGCTTTGCCAACGTTGCAGGATAATATATATATCGGGATTAATGGATTGGCAACCGGGCCTTTGTCTGCGTCTGAATTTAAGAATTTTGTTTCTAATGGAAAAATAAACAAAGATACTTTATCATGGATGCCCGGGATGATGGAATGGAAGCCCATTGAACAAGTGCCCGAATTATTAAAAATCGTTGCCCTTTCTCCCCCTCCATTGCCTTAAATTTTAAAATTAACTTCTAAAAATATATCCAATATGAAGAAAAAATTATTTTTGAGGAACGCTCTATTTTTAAGTGCTTCACTCTTGACGCTGAGTTGTTCCAATTCCAACAAAAGTCAAGACACTCAATCTGAAACAGAACAAGAAGAAGCGACACCTCAGATTGATTTTGCTAAATTATATGAAGAGGCAATTACTTTTAAAGCCGGCGATGTAACTGAAAAAGAGATTCCGGAAGATATATATAAGAAACTTTCACAACCTATAGATATAAAGAATAACACGGCCATTAATTTCTCTTCCAACGATTATATAATTACCTATGAATATGAACAGGAAGATATGGTAAATGATTATCTTGAAGTGGTTACAACACTGGACTCTATTTCAGGACCGGCCTTAGCTTCAAACTCGAGTGTGAATGTAGTTATTAAACAAGAGGGTTTTTGTCTTAAAAATCCCTCGGTTAAATTGACAATATCGCAGGAAGAATTTGAAAAGAGATATAAAGAGCTTTCAAAGTAAGGATAACTCATTATTTTGACGCCTCAATTTTTTTAATAGGCCCGAAAAAAGCCTGACTTTATTGAGAGGTGCTATTTGTCTTCTGCTTTGTCTGAAGGAATATTTTTAATACTTTCGGGTATATACATCAGTTATTTATAGGCGTAACACTCCGACACATGGTGTTTGGAGGGCTCGTCTTTTATTAATCCTTCTCTTAATCGCTATTTTTACGGATGGAGGAACTATCAGTCAGAAAGTATTCATAAATCCTCTATCTCTTCTTCCCTTAGTCCGGTATATCTGGAAATCTGTTTGTTAGTCAAACCATCTTTTTTCATAAGAGATGCAGTTTGAATCAAACTCTTATGAACTGCACTTTCATATACAGCCACATCATTCTTATTCCACTCCTCCCAATCAGTATTTTGAATTTGATTTTCAATTTGTTTTCTAAGAGGTTCTAAATCATAGTTTATAACATTCCATACCTGATCTAAATCTATTTGATAATAATCATGCACTAAGACATGTCTCATTTTAGATATCGCTTCCCATGGAATTTCTTGATATTTTGTTTTATAAGCTGATGTCAACTTATAAGAGGCCTCTCCAATTATCTCAATATTTTTAATTATTCCAAAAAATTTAAGACTTTCAGCTTCCAAATCCTCTTTTGACTTGCCTTCAGCAAAATTGAGGATTCTGTTAATTGAATCAAGGATATGAATAAGCCTTTCCTTATCTCTAACAACTTCTCTCATAAATTAATTTAAGGTCGTCAATTACACGTTCTTTTACATTCGGGCGAAGCAATTTCATTTGCACCAGGTCAATCGGCTTGTCCAGAAGTTTTTCCAAATCACAAATAATTGTTGCATGTTTTAACAGACTTATACCTTCAGGCTCATACTCTACAAGAACATCTACATCACTTAATGGTGATTCTTCTCCACGAGCATAAGAACCAAAGATCCATGCCTTCAAAATAGGTTGGGTCTTAAAATAATCTGCAACGATTTGCTGTATCTCTATTAAACTCATCTTTAGCAAATTTACAAAAATTCATAGGATCTAGCAAATCTGATAATTTTATTCAAATAAGAACGTATAAATCAAAGAGGAATAAAATTTTATGGCAAACGGGAATTAAATGACTTATCCACTTTACCCATTTCAGTGATAAGGATTGAATAAAATTGCGGAGTAAGGTCTTCTCCGTTTATAATCTTATTTTCTTTTTCATATAATATCCTTGCCTTGTTCATATAATTAAGGCGAATGCGAGACATTTCAAAATAATCAGAACAACTGCGCAAAGAATCCGTGGTGAATACATAGGAAAAAAGGATTGGGCCACTTTCTGTAAGTCTTTAAATGAATCGGGAATCATAGACTCTGATATGGTGGAAGGGGAATATTTATCCGTGGATTCTCTTTCTACAGGCGACAGGATAGAAATAGGCTGGATGCCAAACAGAAAGTGTGTTATTGAATATCTTGGAGATTATAAATTCCGGGCTATATATTGTGAAAATTCCACCATACAACCGGCCGACACATTTAAATGTATTGAATTTATAAAGAATCAACCGGCTATAATGGACGAATTTATACAATCAGGGAATACGGATAAAACTTCCAGAAGATATATAGCCGGGAAACATCATGGCCTCTCTTTCATCAAAAAATTAGATTGAGATTAACTGTGATATTTCATCCTGCTCCCGCTGACATTCGAGCATCAACGCGGTGATTCTTGAAAGATCTCCGAGCTACCGCCGAAGGTTATATTCGCTTTCAGCGATGGTTAATATTCGGCTAAAGCCGGAGGTTAAGGTTAAACTTGCCTGCGGCAAAGGTTATATTCGGCTGAAGCCGAGGGTTAAAAAGGTTAGGGGGTGGATCTAATAACGGCTACCCTTTTTAACTTCACCGGTTGTCAAATTAATCTCATAACAGTTTTCATTTTCGTTATTTTCGTCAAGATCGTCAAGGTGGTAAGTGGTTTTTACCTTATTGCCGTCAGCACCAACAATCCATACATCGAAATTATTATCTATATAGATAGTATGCCCGTCGGGGTCTACAAGATAAACATCTCTCATTTTGGATATTCGGACATATTGGGTATTATTATAATTTTTTGAGAAAGTAAGGGTATATCCGTTTCCGTTCAAGACATGTCTTTTACCTATAGCAAGGCGCTGAGAAATATCGTCTATATCAGTAAATAGGTCATATTCTCCGGTTTCTTTATTTCCGAATTTTTCAAACAGACTTTCTTCAATGTCTTCTTTCCCTGCATACTTACCATCACCTCCTCCCGGGAATTTTTGAGTTAATTCATTTAAGTCAGATGGATGGTAAATACCTTGATAAGGATAATCATTTGCTTCTCTTGCAGGTTGATTAGACCAACCTCCAATAGAGAGGCTTACTTGTGTGCCAAACCCTTGTCGAAGAGTAATGCTAATATTCATAACTTCTCCGGCATATAAAATAGAAGGATTCTGATGGGCATAATCCCACCAGTCTTCCATATCCCTATTAAATTGCAAGGTACTGAAATCTCCTAAAAATTCACCTTGTTCAGTAACACCGGAATTAACTTTAATCCTGAATTTTACATTGTGAAAATCAATATCAGGACAAACATATAGTGTATTTGTGGCATTTCCGATGAAAGAATAAGTAGTACTTTCTGACTCTTCGTTGCCTGTCACTTCCGGACGGTCAGTTCCATATCTGTTGAAAGTTCCTTCAGAGGGTAAACCCTCAAAAGTAATATAACCATCTACTTTCTTTTTATCCAACTCAACAGAAGTAATTATTATTTTCGAAACAAGATGTTGCAAACGCAAATCTATATATTCACCATAAACATTGTAAGTAAGGGGTCCCGTTTTCCCCCCAATAAATTTCTCCAGACAAAACCTGTAATTCTCAGGATTATTGCCATACATTTCGGCATTCTCTTCGAAAGAGATTTCTGTCTGAACTTCTAATTGAGAATTATTCCATTCGGAGTCTGAATAAATGTTATTCTGGTCGACT
This sequence comes from Muribaculaceae bacterium, assembly GCA_022510445.1. Lineage (GTDB taxonomy): Bacteria > Bacteroidota > Bacteroidia > Bacteroidales > Muribaculaceae > Lepagella. The sequence continues at coordinate 4,116 of JAFLTN010000074.1, forward strand.
TCATGCCATGGAAGAGTCCAGCAATAAAATGTGTGCGCTCCATTCTTAGAAAACCATCTTAATGAATCAGTGACACCAAAACTGCTCAACACACCATTGCGTTTCTGATGAATAACATAAGGAGAACGTTTATGAGTATCCTCGGTAAAACGGTCGATATAGAACAATCCATCGTAATCATCGCGAGTGATGTATGAAACTCCAGGACCACGAGTCATGTTACCATATAGAGATGTTTTAAAACAAATCGAGGAGTCTATTAAGTTGCCCGAATCCGGCTCCCTGTCATCACATGAAACCAGCGATAGCAAGACAATAATAGAGAATATTATTATAGGATGTATTCTATTCATAATCATCATCTTCATTGGAATTATCATCAATTTCAGCACCGATGAAAACATCAAACCATTTCTTAACAACATTCCCAAGCGGTTCATAATACTCCGTCCAGCTGATACCGGCAGGCACTATTCCGGCAAAATTCCCGATATATGCATATTCTGATTCTGATGAAGATACAGGGCCGGAAAGGGAATCTCCCAAAATATAATTTCCAGAAATCACACTTTCTTTGGTTATAATGCGACCGAACCCACCTCCGGTAGCATAGGTTCTTTCCCCAATTAAAGGCACGTTTTTCGCAATCTCAACATTGCAAATTGACCTGCAATCGTTGATTGTGAAATTGGAAACATATCCTGTTATTCCACCAGTATAGGAGGATGCTGGGAAATTTTCATAGGGAGTGACGGTTATTCCTTTGACAGTTCCTTGCACTGTGCAAAAGGAAAGGGACGCCCCGGTTGTTGAGCGACAACGCCCGACTATTCCTCCTATCCGACCGACAAGACCTTTCGCTTCTGAAGAATTAACATTCACATTAATCAGGCTTAAACCGGCTATGTTAGTGCCGCTGTTTCCGACAGCTCCGCCAATATAGAAAGTTGCAAGATCTCCTTTCAATGTATTGGTAATAGTTATAGAGGAGGTGTTTGACAGGGGGGTGACATCCGAAATGGCTCCCAGATTCTGACCAATTAAACCACCAATAATAACTTTGGAGTTAACGACTGTATTTTCATTTGTTGATATGTTCAGAGTCCCGTATGTTAAATCCGATACGATACCGGTGGAACTTCCGATAAAAGAACCGACATTAAACACGTATCCGGAATTGTCACCACCCTTTCCGATTTTGAAACTTATATTTGCATCATCAATTCTGACATTCTTAACAGTACCCTTATTGATTTCACATAATACTCCCCATCTGTTATAATATTCATCTTTGTGGGTATAAGTCAGTTCGATATCTGTGCAATTAACGTTTTTAAGCCCGAGGTGTTGAATAGTACCGAAATTGGTGGCGAATAGATTGGTGGCTAAATCGCTGATAAAATGGTTTCCTCCGTCAAAAGTCCATCCTTCGGGAATATCGTAGAATCCATAATCTTTGCTACCACCAAAGGATACATTATAACAAAGAAGGACTCCGTTAACAGTGGGTTGAATTATCGTCTTATCCCTCGTTTCGCCATCTTCGGTAACCGTAATAACATATTCCTTACCTTTGACAATACTCTGGAGAAATTCATCAGGAACGACATCATACACAGCATCCTTATCGTCATCCCAATTTTCCTCTTTTTCAATAATGGTAATACCCTTGTCTTTCTTTATATCTATTTCATAAGAAACATTAGGCTGTAAATCTTTTGTAAGTTTACTTTGATAAGACAGGTAAGGATAGTTATTGATAGTCCGGAGCTCAATATCGCTATAATCACCCGGTGCTATGAAGAAACTCACTTCACTGCCAATTTTCCTACCGGAGTCGTCTAAAAGATTTCTCGAAGGATGCTGAATGTATGACAGGTCATTAAAAATTTCATCTTTTTCAGCAACAAATTCCCCTTCAAGTGTTTGTAAAGTTATTTTTTGCGAAGGATTTTCAGGATCGTCTATTTCATTATTCACGACTCTCAGCAGAAATTTATTTTTTATTTCAGCACCTGAATTATCATCAGAAATTTTTTTATTTACCAGCCAGAAATAGTCGGAGATATCAGGCTCCATATTTGTGAATGTGATATGAGAACATAGATGTGTGAAATAGAGGTTCACCTTATGACCCCATGACACAAATTCCGTCTCTGCATATAGAGGGTCTGACTGACCGTCAACATCAGAAAGTCTCAGAACCTTGTCCAGATCTCCCGGAAGAAGCATTTGTTGAAATCCCTTTACGAAATAGGCTCTGAATTTACCTTTTTTAGCTTTTGGCGGCCATTTAAAATCTGCATTATCGTTAGATTCCCATTTTCCGGATGAACTCTTTTTATAGGTCTTATAGCATTTTTCAAGTATAATATCTTCATCATTCTCTCCATCCTCATCATCCTTCTCTCTAACTCCGAAGAAAGATGCCTCAACATGAATTATTTCGTCGGTAGAAAAGGAAGTTTTGGGATTGTCAACCATGCGTGTATTCAAATCTTCAGGGAGAAATGCCTCAAATTCCACAAGACAGGTTTCTTCAGAATGCCCGAAGTTATCAGGTTTTTCAGGTAACTTGATGTCATCAGAACAAGAAACTGTCAACACTAACCCTACAATAAGATAAAAATATATCAGGATTTTATTCATTTTGGCTGGAAAATTAAAGCGGACAGATTATTATTAATTGAAGAACAACCGGAATTGTATTCTCCGAACATTCCGTAAACATCCCCTTGAGAAGTTGCCGATCCGATAATCAGACCGCTGAAACTGCAATCCTGGACTACGACATTTTCTCCGACTGATGCAGCCACAAGTCCAACGGGTCCATTAGTGGAGACAGCCCCATCGATATTGCAGTTCAACAACTTGCCCTTGAATGTCTTAAAGATTCCCCCTATCGGTTCGGAATTATCATTTTGTATATTCAGTCCTTTGAAATTCAAATTTTGGACAACTCCTCCTGCAGCTATTTCACCACAGAAGTTGACTTTAAGACCGGTAATGGTATGACCCGAGCCGTCAAAGCAATCTTCAAGTTTTGCAAATATATTAGTATCAGGCTGCCCATCAATAGTTTTTATATAATCAAGATAAGCATTATAATCCAGATCAAAATTTAAATAGAATCGCCATTCAATTGAGCCATCGGGTTTTTCGGTTTTATCGCCAAAATCACTCAATTCACCTTCATTCTTCCTATTCCCATCGATATATTTTTTATATTCAAGGACCCAATTTCTGAAATCGTTGACATCGTTTATTCCTGCAGCCCGGTTATCCTCAATTCGTTCGTCGTCCCAAGGTTGTATACCAAGAGTTGTAACAACTGCTTCAAGGCCCTCTAATTTAATAACCAATGGATATCTTTGGCCATAGTAGAGTGTTTTGTTACTTCCATAAAGTGTAAAATTTGACAAAACCCTAAGTTTCCCATCATCGTCGTAAATTTCGATATGATCCACAGACAATCTTGAATCTGCTCGCGATGATGGTAACATTACGTATTGAACATTTTCAAAAGTCAGGCCTTTATATTCAGTATTGTCCTCTTTTGATGTATTTGTATAAGGATCTCCTTCCCAGGCGTACCAAACCTTGGAAGCTTCCTCAGACATATCTTTGTTATCCCATTTGTAACCGTTTAAGTAGATGAAACGGATATTTTTTAGATAATCTTTGTTGTCTTCTATTACAGCGTGGGTCACACCTTTATTAAGGACTACCTTGATTTCTCTTTTTTCGGCGTTTTTGAAGCCATCTCCTCTTATAAATACAATTGACGAAGACGTGTGTCCAAAACCTGCAGAAGTGGGGTTGCTTGCATTGATAACCCATAAAATATCCTTACATTTGACTATGTTATCACGTTCATCAAGTTCCCTCAGTTCAATTCCATAGCCGTCTTCATCATTAAAATTGGTATGACCTAGATCATAATCCACGTTTTTCTGCCATGGATAATAATAAAAGGTGCTTTTTGCCACAAAATAGTCTGAACTATAATTTATGTCATCATTTATAAAACGATTGTTTGAATAATACATCGGTATGTTTCTGAACCATCCATCATCTGAGTTCAGATTGCCTTTGCTGGAATAAAAACCTGCGACATCTCCGGAGTCAAAGGATTTCAACCGCCATTTATCTTCAGAATCAATTCTTTGAGCACGGGTGGCTACTTCTTCATATCCTTCAATTTCGGCATAAAATGAATATCCTCTATTTATACCGTCATGCTTAGGAGTGTCCGAACTGCAAGCCGGCATAATTAATAGAAGACTGATAATTAAATATATGTAAATTATGAAAGTTCTCATTCTATATCTTCCTCTTGGTCTGTGTCATCTTCGGTTGTAGTATCCATAGATTCCGGGATTATACCTTCACTTAAAAATTCCTTCAATTTTTCCGCTCCTTCTTCTCCGAAGAGATAAACCTTACTATTGTTTTCAAGTAAAATTGTAATCGTGGCGGAATGAAGTTTGAATTTATAAGGTAAACTGGGCTTCTCAATCATCCTCTTTTTAAATGACTATTCAATTTCAATATTGTTGAAGATATTGAATACCCAAGTGTCATCATTCTCTTTATAACCCCATTTATAGAATTCTGATTCCGTTGAAGATTCATAGGCCTCAAAAAGTTTTTCAAAATCCTCATTCTCGCCGACAGATGCCTGCGTTCCCGTGAAAGTTTTATTTTTCAATTTTTCATACCAGTCTATGAGATATACAGGCAAGAATTGCAAAGTTGCCATATCATTACTTACAGACACTGTCAAGATAAGTCGTGTCCCCCTTTTGAAGGACATTGTCCAGAGAGTGCCGTTCTCATTATTTTCATCATAAACAGTCATGACCGGCGGGAAAAGGCCGGTGAAAACACGGTCTTTTTCACCATCGTTAAGAGTTATATTTAATCTTGGCCGATTGTCTGAAGCAAATTCCTGAGGTGTCAGTATATATTCCGGTGAAGCATAATATTGATTGCCTTTTTCATCCCACTTTGTTGTCCAGCCATTGGGTTCTACCAGCATGAATTCCTCTTCATCCGGTTGGATTTTTCCCTCAATGTCAGTTTTCAATCCGAAGGTCCCCGTGATTCTATCAAAACTAACTGGGCACCTAAATATATTTGTAATGCCGGCTGAGACAGGTGTAAAAACTGACCCTACAGCTTCGTTGTTAACATATAGATGAAGTTGAAAGCGTGACATTACATGATAAAGATCGATTATTTCAATATTTGCTCTGTCAGCATTTTCCAAAGAACCCCAGACAAGATCGTTGCTTTGGAAGTCTTTCTCAAAAACCTTTATGTTGTAAGGATTTTCATCCGGATTTTCGGGAAGCTTTACGATAGTTGAGCCGTTGAAAGGGAATTTGAAGTTATCTACATAGAATGAATATCCACCCGTCTCTTCCGGACTCACATAACCCCATACGAGGTCTGTGAAACCGTTACCATCAGAATCTAATCGCAGGGAATACCCAATGCCGGAACTGTTGAAATCCACCCTACCTTCTTCATATCCCGACTCACCTTTAAAGAGGAGATTGAAAGAGCGGTCTTTAATCAAATCTCCATCAGATTCACGACTGCCACGAAGTTCCCGTAATGTTGCTCCGAACACCACGGCTTTATCTGAATCAGTCTCGTCATGCTCCATATCATTGTCGCTACATCCTGTAAAGAGGATGAAGAGCATGATTATATTAAAATATATTTTAAATTTATCAATCATTTCAGAGTTAATTACCGGTGATTTCGGAAGATTCAGTTTCAACAACAGTTAATCCGGCTCTTGCATCGTCCCAATCGTGGAGCACTCCGCTAAGCAAAACAATTTCATTATCCTCTCGGGGAAGGTAAAGCTCAAGGAGCGTTACCGATCCCGATTCAAATTTAAAGGAAATAGTTCCCGATTGATTCGTTGTGTTAAACAGATAATTATATTTCTGATCACCTCTTTTTAAGACAAACCGAAGGATATTCCCACTGGATCCTATACCTTGCTGAGGGAACAGCATTTCAAAAGTATATTTTGTGACAATATCATTTTCTATTTTCTGATCTTTGAAATTATCCTTAATATTTTCAAGGTTAAAGTTTTCCTCTCTCCCCACTTTATAAAGTTTTATTTCTTTGCCCGGTATTTCAGGATGTGGAGCCTTCAATACCGGGGCTTCTTCAGTACTCGTTACTCCCTCCCATTCAATAACATAGTCAGTGTGGAAGTTCAGTGCTGAAGCATCTACATCATCGACATCAATGCCATTATTGGTTTGCTTGTCATAAGGGGGAATATACAGATTGACCTTCAATTTACACATGAGGTGATATAGCCTGAACTTAAGTCTATCTTCATACTCACTGGTAGTATGAAAACCTCCAAGAATGTCATATTTCAACATTGTCTCCCTATCGCTTTGGTCAACGGAAACTTCATCTTTGGTTTCGTAATCAGTATCATATCCTTTCGGATAAAACAATGCTCCGAATGTATAGGTGTTGCCATCTGGACCTTTCTGCAAAATTCTTGTCCAGCTCATCGGATTTTCTGAACGAAAATTATATTCCTGATCCCAGTTGGCCGTTTCATTCTTATAATAGACATATTTATAACAATTTGAACTTTCTTCGTTGAAATTAAAATGCATAGTTGTGGTTTTTTGGGAAACGAGTACGATACTCTTCCCTTCTTCAAAATATTCCTCGTAACTTTCAAGCCCAGGGTCTGTAGGGGTGCGGGTGGCAAAAGACAATGATATTTCAACATCATCTTTTTCAAAAGATGGAGTAATATCTTCTCCTCCTTCATTGCATGCAATAAGAAAGAAACAGACAACTGCCGTCAGGAGGTTATTTTTAAAATTCACTTTCATTCTTTTTCGATGATTCCGTAAACGGGATCGTTTTCCTTCCATTTACCAATTTCAACATATATTAGTATTTGACCAGAGTATAACTCTATATTCACGGTTATAAATGTATTGCGGAATAGTGTAGTAACATATCCTAATTCTGACTGAAAAATTTTTTCTTCGGTTTCTGTTCCATTGGTTGTGAGGATGGTGAAATTCATCAAGTAAACCTGAGACTTTTCACCCTCAGGGATATATTTGCTTTCAGGGAAGTAGAAGGGTCCTTTTCCTTCAAGCTTCCCGGGTTCAGGAGCTTTACCTGTCTGAGGAGTGCTTTTCTCGACAGTCCAGGAATCATCGTCAGGAGCCAAGATATAGGCGTTGTCATGCTTTGCAGCATTCGGGAGGTGGTAGCCTTTGAGCCAGCCCCATTTGTCGTTAATGAGATCGTTGCTGTCGTCTGTGTTATCCAAGTTTGGATGATCATTAGTGTCGTCAGCCACCGCTTTGAGCCAGTCTACCCACCAATATTCTTTTGGTTGAGAATCATCCTCCTCGACGGTTTTGAAGAGGTCCTCTTGGTCGATGCGGGCCATCAGATAGTTTTGATCGGCTATCTTGTCGATACTGATGCTCTTGAAAGTTACCGGCTCGTTGCGGTAGTTGTAGAAATTCAGTTCAAATTTGGTGGCCACATTTACTAAGTAGACCTTAAACTCATTGATTGGTTCTGTCACGTTGGTCGTTTCTTTCACGTTCAGTTCGTAATAAGACGACTGCGGGATTGGTTTGGAATAATCAGGTTCGAAATATATTGAATTGAGAAAATCCCCGACAGATGAATTACCCTCGAAGAAACTGTTAAGTCTTTCGCTCAGGCTCTTTTGATTATCAGTGTTGGCTTCCCCCTCTATGCTATAATTTTCTACCGACTCTTCATTAGCTATGACATACACATGATTCAAGCCGGTAGTGGTTTCAAATTCGAGAGTCTGAGGCAATTCCAGGAACGTGGCATACTCATCGGTTAAAGATACGTATCGATTGGCCTTAAGCTTTCCGTCCTTATCTGTCAGGATGATTCTTAATGACTTGATTATCTCCACAGATTCAGCCGACCTCTCGTATTCGTATAGCGGAGCGATCCTGAGCTTCACTTTTATATCTTTTCCGGGTTCTTCGGAACGGGGATCGTCTGCGTCGCGACAAGACGAAACCGATGCCATGAGCAACAGGGGAAATAGAAAAAGGATACTGATATTTTTTAAAATTCTTGGCATTTATGGTCTGAGAGAGGATATGAACAAATGAGCCGTAGAGCCGTGTCCGAATGGGATATCAACAGCTTTTATTCATACTTTTTTCACCTTTTTATTAATCGCTCTAAACAATGTATTTTCCAGGTAATTGATTCTGCAGTTTCCTATCTTTTGTAATTAAGCATACTGATCGCCAACCGCTTGAATATACTATCGGATATTGCAAAATTATTATTTTTAATTTTGATATGCAAACCCTTATTGATTTTTAACCTTTCCTCCTTTTCCTTTTAACGACCTTTTGAATCTCTTAACCTATCATTCTATTGGGAGAATAAAAAAGAGATCCGCCACTGTTTTCAAGAAAGGAATAGTTAAGAGTGGGTCTATACAGAATATGTGATTAAAAGCCATGTAATTTATGGTTTAAGAGGGTCAAATTTCACTTAACTGGAATAATTTCATTAATTTTGAAAAGGATTCTAGAAAAATATCCCAAACCTGCAAAAACAGCTAAAATAGACCTTGAGTTACATTAGATACCTTCACTTTTTCAAAATATTGATAAAACTTCTAAAAAGGAACTTGAATACCATTTGGTTGATCACAAAGAAAACCCGCGATTTCATCAAGAAAGCCTAAACCTATATTTATTTAACATTATTAAATTTTATGAAGAGAT
>JAFLTN010000075.1 GCA_022510445.1 Muribaculaceae bacterium
ACCCGACATTGACATGGCTCAGCAAAATCCGGCTCTTATTGGCCCGGAAAACGACAGACAACTGAAAGTAGGGTATATGCGTTATTTTGGGAACTCCAATTTTGCCGGTGCCCGTTTCGGAATGGCTGCCGGTGAACACGGAGCCTGGGCTGCCGGAATCAGATATCTGGACTATGGAAGTTTCAAAGGGTTTGAACAGGATGGTAGCTCCACCGGTTCTTTTGGAGCCCAGGATATCGTAGTGGAAGGCTCTTATTCACATGATTTTACTTATAGGCTGAGGGGTGGTATAAATGTGAAAATGGCCTATAGCAATTACGAAAACTATAGCGCCGTGGCTCTCGCAGCAGATCTTGGAATCAGTTATTATGATGAGCGGCACGATTTTTCTTTCGGATTTGTTCTGAAAAATATGGGCGGACAGGTGAAACGGTTTGAAGATTCCTATGATCACCTTCCGTTTGATGTCCAATTGGGAATTACCAAAGGTTTTAATAACGGATTTTCATTCTCTGTTACCGCATGGCATCTTACAAAATGGCGCCTGCCATATTATAATCATGAGGTGGGAGCAGATCCCGAATACACACAGCCTGGCTTTTTCAAGAACTTTTTCCGCCATCTTGTTTTTGGAATTGAATATCATCCCAGTGAAAAATTTTATGTAGACTTAGGTTACAATTATAAGACTGCAAGTGATATGTCGTCTTATAAACGAAATTTTCTTTCAGGATTTTCAATTGGAGCGGGATTTAAAGTGCGAGCATTTTCAGTCGGTGTCGCTTATGCATTACCCCATAAGGGCGCATCAACAGTTTTATTAAATCTTGGTCTTGATATTACGGAACTTTTATAGAACCATTCAGTTTAAGGAATGACAATATTGCACAGTTACTAAAATTTTAGTAATTTTGCAGGCGATTGCAATCTCTGGCAAGACTGAGGTGCTTGTTAAATTGCTAAAAAATTTAAATTTATAAAACAAATGGACTTAATTAAGGTTGTGGAGGAAGCATTTGCAACTCCCAAAAAAAAGTTTGATGATTTTGGCCCGGGTGACACAGTCAATGTGGCTTATAGAATCAAAGAAGGTAACAAGGAGCGTATCCAGCAATATCGCGGTGTAGTTATCAAAATTAGCGGCAGCGAAGATAAAAAACGTTTCACAGTTCGTAAAATTTCTGACGGTGTTGGCGTTGAAAGAATCTTCCCGATGGATTCTCCATTTATTGAATCGGTTACTGTTACAAAATATGGTAAGGTTCGCCGTGCCAAGCTTTATTATCTGCGTAATCTCACAGGTAAAAAGGCACGCATTAAAGAACGCCGTGTAAAGAAATCCGAAGCTTAATCTGATAGAAAAAAATCAAATCCTCGTTTTTATCTTAACGAGGATTTTTTATCGCTATTTTTCCTGGACTAACTGAATTTTAACTATTTTTGCATAACGAACCCTTAGGGTGATTTTTTTGTTTAGAAAGAAAAATCAAAATTCAAAAATATGTCACATAAAGCTTTGCTAATTATCCTTGATGGCTACGGTTTAGGAAGCCATGGAAAGGAAGATGCGATTTATAATACTCCTACTCCTTATATGGACAAATTAGTGGCCGAGTACCCTCATTCCAAACTCCAGGCAAGCGGTGAAAATGTGGGTCTTCCTGACGGACAAATGGGTAATTCCGAAGTAGGACACCTTAATATCGGAGCAGGCAGGGTGGTTTATCAGGACCTGGTTAAAATCAACCGAGCAATTGCAGACGGCTCTTTCGCAGAAAATCCAGAAGTTAAATCGGCTTTTTCTTATGCGAAACAACATAATGTGCCAATCCATTTCATGGGGTTGGCATCTGCAGGAGGGGTTCATTCAAGCCTTGACCATTTATACGCTCTTTGTGACACGGCTAAGAAATATGATCTGCAGAGGGTTTTCATTCATTGCTTTATGGATGGTCGCGACACCGACCCTAAGAGTGGTGCCGGTTTCCTTGAAGAAATAAAATCACATTGCGATAAAAGTGCAGGAGTCATTGCTTCCGTGATTGGACGGTATTATGCAATGGACCGAGACAAAAGATGGGAAAGACTTAAGGAGGCTTATAACATGCTTGTTTATGGAGAAGGTAAACACTCAGACAACGTTATTGAAGCGGTAAGAGAATCCTACACAGAAGGTGTCACAGATGAATTCATCAAACCGATTGTAAACGACTGTGTTGACGGAAGAATAGGCGCCGGACATGTGGTCATTTTCTTTAATTATCGAAATGACCGTGCCAAAGAGCTTACTACAGTATTGACTCAACATTCGGAAGACGGAATGAATCCGATTCCGGATCTTCAATATTATTGCATGACCCCTTACGACGATTCATTTAAGGGTGTGCATATACTTTTTGCCAAGTCAGACGTGCCCGACACGTTGGCTGAATATCTGTCGGTAAATAATAAAAAGCAATTGCATATCGCCGAAACAGAAAAATATGCTCATGTCACTTTCTTTTTTAACGGAGGAAGAGAAAAACCATTCGATGGAGAAAACAGAATACTTGTACCGTCTCCAAAAGTGGCAACCTATGATCTTCAACCCGAGATGAGTGCCCCGGAGGTGACCGACAAGCTCGTGAACGAGATTGATTCGGAGAAGTATGATTTTATAGTAGTGAACTACGCAAATGGTGATATGGTTGGTCACACGGGTGTTTATTCCGCTGTTCAGAAAGCCGTAGAGACGTTAGACAAATGTGTGGAAAGAGTTGTGGAGGCAGCTAAAAAACACGGATATGAAACTATCATTATAGCCGATCATGGTAATGCAGACTTCGTAGTTAATGAGGATGGCACACCAAACACAGCTCATTCTCTTAACCCCGTTCCTTTCATTTATGTCGGCAATAGGAATGCAAAGGTTGCTGATGGAAGACTTGCTGATGTGGCTCCCTCTATCCTTCATATTATGGGCCTCCCGCAACCGTCGGATATGGACGGTCATAATCTGATCACGGAATAATTGACTATTTAAATATTCAAATTTAAAATTTCAGCCATGAACGGCTTTTCATTTATAAAAGTTCTGCTCCCTATTTTGGGAGCAGTAACTTTTTTTAGTTTTTCGAGTGCCGAAAAACTTGTTATCCTTCACACAAACGACACTCATTCCACTATCGACCTGTTGCCTGATGGAACAGGAGGAATTTTACAAAGGAAGGCTATTTTTGATTCAGTAAGGAATGTAGAAAAAAATGTGATTACTGTTGATGCCGGCGATGTCGTGCAGGGAACTTTATATTTTAAATATTTCAAGGGAGATGTGGAATACCCTCTTTTGAATATGACGGGATATGATTACAGGATTCTGGGGAACCATGAATTTGATAATGGAATGGAGCCCCTTGCATCCTATTATAGACAGTTAAATTCAATCCCTTTGTCGGCTAATTATGATTTTTCGGGCACAGTTTTAGACGGGGTATTCAAAGAATATGATATCAAAGTAATTGACGGAAAAAAAATCGGTTTTTTCGGTATTAATATAGATCCCGTCGGTATTATATCAAATAAAAATATTGAGGTTGCTTTCAAAGACCCTCTCATTACAGCCAATGAAATGGCTTCTTATTTGAAAAATAAGGAAAATTGTGATCTGGTAATAGCAGTGACCCATATTGGCTATTCTAAAATAAATGATAAAGCCACAGATGTGGATATTGCAGAAAGCAGTGAAGATATAGACATTATTATTGGAGGACATACACATACATTGATTGATCCGGAAAATCCGGATGAGTATCCCTCCTTAATCCCAAATAAAAATGGTGATAATGTAAGAATCGTTCAGGTCGGTAAGCAGGGTATATATATCGGCAAACTCTCCATAGATCTTGAAGACCTTCCAAATATTAAAGGTGAAAATATAGTTTATGAGCTTATACCGGTCACCAATAGATTCCCGGCCGACTCACTTGACAAGAATATGATTGCTTATCTGGCTCCTTTTAAGGAATCGGTAGATAAAGCCAATAATATTGTAATCGCAAAATCAAGGTATGAATTGCCAAAAGAACGTTTGGGAGGATTGGCCAACCTTACTGCCGATATCGGTTATGCTATTGGTAAAGAATTCGTAGATTCCTTAAGAAATATAGGAATTGATATTCCTGAGATAGATATGTCATTAATGAATGTTGGTGGTATAAGGCATCATATGGCACAAGGAAATATAACTGAAGGTCAGATTCTGGCCACATACCCTTTTTCCAATCGAATTGTTATTATTGGATTAAAAGGATCGGATTTCGTCGATGCAATGAAAGTAAGCGCCCTTAAAGGAGGAGAGGCTGTGAGCAGCAATGTAAGAGTGGTGACAGATAATAGCGGAAATCTTATAAGAGTTGTAATAAATGATAAAGAAATCGATCCGGAAAAAGAATATGTATTGGTGACAATAGATTATGTGGCTCAAGGGAATGATGATCTTGTTTCGATAGCTAATCATAGAAAAATATGGGAGGCGGATGAAGAAATTTCTGCTTCAATCTTAAGATGGATTAGAAATCAAAATGCACTGGGTTTGGAAATTGCGCCTGATTCCACTCCACGTTTTGTCATTGATGTATCAGAGCAGGATGTATTTACAGGGAAATCTGTTGAAAAACCTTGAAAAGAGCCTTTTTTTTCATATTGATATTAATACCGTTCGTTCTTTCGTGTGTGAGAAAAGCGGAAGACGTCGACAAGGATCCGACAGTCGATTCCTTCCCTGAAGAATTATATATATCAGACATCACTGACGCTGCTAATTTTATGGCAGATTCCCTTTTATATCTTCTTACCCTTGAAGAGAGAATAGGAGAGTGCCTGATGCCATCTTTTTATGCCAATTCGGATGATTATACTTTGAAAACTATCCGTCATATGATAACAGATTATCATATTGGCGGGATTGTTTTGATGAAAGGTGATAAAACTTCTGCCTCCATTATTGCTGAAATGGGGGCACAGGCTAAAATTCCTTTGTTTATATCAATTGATGCAGAATGGGGGCTTGCAATGAGGCTTAAGGATGCTCCAAGTTTTCCCAGAAATGGCAACATAAAAAATGATGTTGATGAAACTCTTCTTTTTGATTATGGTAGGGAAGTGGCAGAAGAGTGTCGTGAAATAGGAATCAATATGGTTCTGGGTCCGGTGATAGATATATCCGGAGTCTATAATAATATAATTGGTAAAAGGTCATTTGGCTCAAACCCTCAACGGGTAGCCGAGTTGGGTGTTGCCTATGCCAAGGGTGTAGAATCGGGAGGAGTGATCAGTGTGGCAAAACATTTTCCCGGTCATGGCAGCTCTGTAATAGACAGCCATTATGGTGTGGCACGAGTTAATAAATCAATCTCAGCTTTAGATACCCTTGATTTTTATCCTTTCCGTCAATTTATTAATTCAGGTCTCACCGGTATTATGGCTGGCCACATCGAAGTTCCCTCTCTGACACCAACCAGAGAACCGGCTGCGGTTTCTTATGAAATTCTTTCCGGCTTATTAAGAGAGGAAATGGGTTTTAAAGGATTAATCCTTACAGATGCTTTTGATATGGGAGGAGCCAGAGGGTTTTCGGCCGCACAGGCACTCTTGGCGGGTGCTGACATCGTATTATGCCCCTCAAACGTAAAAGGGACTGTGACGGAGATCAAAACCAAAGTGGAAAACGGAGAGATAGACTCAGCTCTGATAAACGACAGATGCCGTCGTATTCTTTTTACTAAAGCATTATTTGGATTGTGGTATAAAGGAGATTCAATTTATTGTCCGGTGAAAGAGTTTAATTCAAATGCAAGCCAAATAAGAAAAAGTCTTGTTTCAGAGTAAGGTCGCCTTCATAATTTCATTGCGTCACGATAACTGTAAAATCCGTTTGCAGTTACAATGACATGATCTAACAGTTTTATTGACATGTATTTACAGGCTTCTTGAAAGTCTTTCGTGATTTTGTCGTCAGCAGGACTCGGATGTGTGGCTCCTGAAGGATGGTTATGGCACATAATTGTGCTTTCGGCATTTTCCAGTATTGCATGTTTTATAGCTGTCTTGACATCGAATAAAGAAGCTGTGCCTGTCCCTTTTGTCAAAAAAATTTCTTTCACCACTTGATTTCTTCTATTTAAAATAAGAAGCCATAGTTCTTCATGATCAAGATTGCCTATTTTATGACGCATTCTGGAATAAATCTGGGAAGATTGCCGTATTATTTCGTCATTAGGAATCTCTTCATTGCAATATCTTTTGATTAGTTCCATAACGGCTTCAATCTGGATACTTTTCGTAGTGCCTATTCCTTTTATATCACGAATCTCTTTACGTGTCCTTCTTTCAAGATTATGAAGTTTGCCTTCATTGCTTCTCATCAGTTCACGGCATAATTCTGTTATTGGGTTCCCAGGGGTTCCTGTTCTGAGGATAATTGCCCATAATTCAGGAATTGAGAGAACCCCCACACCATATTTTTCAGCCTTCTCCCGGGGTTGGTCATCAGTATCCATTTCCTTTACGGTCTTTATGAACCGCTCAGGGACATTATTGGTATAATTAAATTCCGGTTTCATTTCCCTCTTCTTCTTTCTATTTCGTCGTCTAAATCTCTTCCGTGACGCATTAAAATCTGCCAAACATATGCTCGAATGAAACCGGTTCCGTAACCTAATAATTGGATTGCTGAAGCCGGTAGGGCCAATAATGAAATTTTTAAATTTTTAGTGGAATAAAGAGCCGCTATCAGTAGCAAAACAAAATATGCAATCAAAGGCAGTAGAAACCATTTATTAAAAAAGGAGGCAATTAATAGACCTAAAGTGAAAATAACAAATAGAGCAGGAAGCCAATGCACTAACTTTAATGATCCAGGATAAAGCTGATGAAGTGTTATTCTTGACATTCCGAAAATATGAACCTGTCTCCAGAATTTCTTAAAATCAACTCGTCGTTTGTGATATACAAATACATCGGGATATAGGGTTACTTTGAATCCGTTGTTTTTGATCCTTGTGCTCATATCGATGTCTTCGCTAAACATTTCTCTAAACCCTCCGGTTTTAGAGTATACGGCTTTTGAGAAGCCCATATTAAATGTTCGAGGAGTAAATTTCTCCATGCTTGTTTTCTTTCCACGGATACCTCCGGTGGTGAGAAAGGAAGTCATAGAAAAATTAATGGCTTTCTGGACATTTGAAAAAGATTCATGAGCTGCGTCTGGACCTCCAAAGCAATCAGTGGGATTTTTCTGTAATGAATCTTTGAGTTTCGAAATGTAATTCTCGGGCAATATACAATCAGAGTCGACGAAAACAAGATAGTTTCCGTCGGCTCTTTCCATACCGTAATTGCGGGCTATACTTCGCCCTTCATTACTTTTAAAAAAGTATTTTAAATTTAATTCATCTTTTCGATTCCTGCATATTTGATCACATCTTTCAGTCGATCCATCTTCAACTATGATTATCTCGAAATCTTTATCAGCTTGAACCGAAAGACTATGGAGCAATTCCTCCACTTCTAATGGCCTGTTATAAACAGGGACAATAATGGAGAAGAGCGGGGAATCTTTTTGTGGCATCGGCTTTCAGGCCTTTACACGGCCAACATAATCACCTGTACGGGTGTCCACCTCTATAAGTTCTCCTTCGTTAATAAACAGAGGAACTCTAACTGTGGCACCTGTTTCAACTGTTGCAGGTTTCAAGGTATTGGTTGCTGTGTCGCCCTTAAGCCCCGGTTCTGTATAAGTCACTTTCAACACTGTCTTGATAGGCATTTCCGCAAATAATACGGTGTCGGTGGAGGCATCGCTTACTACTTCTACGGTATCTCCTTCTTTCATATATTCAGAACCTGTAACAAGCTCTTTGTTGATAGGAACCTGTTCAAAGGTTTCATTGTTCATGAAAATATCATCACCACCGTCGGCATAAAGATATTGATAGGGACGTCTTTCCACCCTAACATCTTCAAGCTTTTCCCCGATATTGAAACGACGTTCGATAACTCTTCCGTCAACTACATCTTTTAATTTGGTTCTCATAAAGGTGTTGCCTTTACCTGGCTTTACGTGAAGGAACTCCACGCAGAAATAGAGACGGCCGTCAAGTCTGATACAAGTGCCGTTTTTGATGTCTTGTGCGTTCATCATAACTTTCGATGTTTGCTTCGTTTTGTTAATAATGCAAATTTACTGATTTTCCGGGATATTAAAAATAATGGTTACAATCTAAGGCTCTTATTTACGTTATTTGTTGGGAATACATCTCATTTTTATTTAAATTTGCAATATATTCATAATTAATTTAATCATATGACAAACAATCAAAAAATAGCCAATGGTCCTATAGAATTGTTGCGCGACAAATCATGGGCCCGCTGGACAGCCCTTGTGCTCCTCGCCGGAGCCATGTTTTTCGCATACATCTTTATGGATGTATTGTCGCCGTTGCAGGAGTTTTTACAAAATACAAAAGGTTGGGATCCTCAGGCATACGGAAGATTTGCCGGTTCTGAGACTTTCCTGAACGTTTTCGTTTTCTTTCTCATTTTTGCCGGTATCATCCTTGATAAGATGGGTGTCCGTTTCACTGCTATACTCTCCGGCGCTGTTATGTTTATCGGAGGATTTGTTAACTATTATGCCTTGACTGATTCTTTTCAAAACAGTGCGCTTGCAGGCTTTATGGACGGTTTTGTAAATTTACCTGATACCTGGTGGAATATAACTCCATTCTATAAAGGCATGCCAGCTTCTGCAAAACTTTCGGCCATAGGTTTTATGATTTTTGGTTGTGGTTGTGAAATGGCAGGTATTACTGTTTCCAGAGGTATTGTCAAATGGTTCCAGGGGAAAGAAATGGCACTCGCTATGGGTGCTGAAATGGCACTTGCCAGAGTAGGCGTGGCTGTTGTGGTTTTGGGTTCTCCATTCCTCGCAACCTTGGGTGATAAAATTAATGTATCACGCTCTCTTGGAATTGCAGTCTTACTCCTTATGATCGGACTCATATCTTTCATTGTGTATGCGTTCATGGATAAGAAACTGGAAACTGAGATGGGTTCTAACGGTGAAGAAAAGGATGATCCATTTAAAGTTTCCGATCTTAAATATATCTTCTCCTCCAAAGTTTTCTGGATTGTAGCTCTTCTTTGTGTGCTTTATTATTCTGCAATTTTCCCTTTCCAGAAATATGCCATAAATATGCTTCAGTGTAACCTAGGGGTCAGTGCCCAGGAAGCAGGATTTGTTTTCTTCGTATTCCCACTGGGAGCTGCTGCCGTGACTCCTCTTCTCGGTAATTATCTTGACAGAAAAGGGAAAGGTGCTACAATGCTTATATTTGGTGCCATACTTATGATTGTTTGTCACTTGACTTTTGCATTGGTACTGCCTGCGACTCATTCTGAACTGGTTGCTTATGGAGCTATTATACTTCTCGGAATCAGCTTCTCCCTTGTGCCGGCTTCTCTCTGGCCCTCTGTTCCTAAATTGGTTGACAATAAACTTCTTGGGTCTGCATACGCCGTTATTTTCTGGATACAAAATATAGGACTTTATGCTTTCCCTATGATTATCGGAGGAGTCCTTGCTGCAACAAATCCGGGAGTGGAAAACCCACTTGATTACAATTATACCGTTCCGATGCTTGTTTTCGCAGGTCTCGGTGTTCTTGCTCTAATTCTTGGTGTTACTTTGAAAGCTCTCGATGCTAAGAAAGGATATGGGCTCGAACTTCCCAATATTAAATCGGAAGAAGCCATGGAAGAAGCACTTGGTGCAGAGGTGGTGTCTGTTGAAGAATAGTAATGAGAAGCCTTCTGTATTCCAAAACTGTAGCATGGCTGGCGTTGCTTGTCATAATGTCAATAATTATATTTACTTTTAGGCTGAGGCCGGCATGGTGGGCTTTTTTTGACGAGTTTTTCGCTTTTATGATGATATTTTGTCAACTTGCAGCTTTATATATAATAAAGTTTAACCCTTTTGCCGGGAAAAAACTTCAGGTCTTTGCCGCAGTTTTCGGAGTTTTCATGATATTATCTTTAATTGCAGAGTTTATCGTTTATCAAATAATCTATTAATTAATAGTAAACTAAAATAATCAGGGCTGCTAATTTGATATGAACCCCGAAAGTTAGACAAAAACTTTCGGGGTTTATTATGAGGAAAAAGCACACTATAGAAAACCGTCTACGTTACATTAAACTGATAGAAGAAGGTTACAGTTCAACCATATTCCTAAACACTATGGTATAAATAAAGAGCTTTTAACCAGTTTATGGATAAGATATCAACAAGAAGGTCCCTTGGCACTGATGAAAAAGAAAAATGTCAAGGCAGATGGATTTTTTAAGGAAAAAATAATAAGAGATATAGAGGAAAATGGTTTAACTTTGACGGAAGCCTCCGTAAAGTATAATGTAAGCGATGGTAGCCTCTATGTATGGTTAAAACTATACAGAGAACAAGGTATAAAGGCAAGGCTTCTTATCTCCCGACTAAGATTTTACGTCCGTTAATGATGTAAACACCCGCGGGCAACTGTTCAATTTTTCTGACGTCGTCTGTTGTCAATACATTTATACCGTTGATATTGAACACTCGGTAAGTATTCTCTTCCTGGTATATAAGATTTTCTAAATGTGAAAAGTTACTGACTGATATCTTTATTGAAGATGAAATCATAGGATTCGACTTTGAGGAAACCCGCAACAGTGCTTCTCCGACTTTTAGTGCCTTTATCTCTACTGAGTATTCATCCTCCTTCGATACTGTCATTGACACTATGCCTTCATCATCCTCTAAACTCCATTCAATTTCAGGATTCAGTGCGTCTGAAGGCAATACATCGGCAGTGAAAGTTACAGTTTCATTAATGTATAAATTCTGATTTTCAGAGTTAGATAATGATATATAGCATACCGGAACTCCATCCTCTATCGGGATGAAAGTATCAAAAAATTGATTCCACGAGATTGAAAAATCAACTAAATCAAAATAAGTGTATTTATATTTATCTATAGCATCTTCATATACATATAAGGAAGCATCAGGAGCAATATTAAAGAACGCACCCATATCTAAATAGGGAGCTTTCGGACACCTGCTGATTACTGATTTCAAAGAAGAACAACATGAAAAAGCAGAAATTCCTATATAAGAGAGATGAACCGGTAAATCTATTGCTGTCAAAGAAATGCATTTGTAAAATGCATTGTCTCCGATTGAAACAACAGAGGGTGGTATGTTGACAGATGTCAGGTTTACACAATTATTAAAAGCTGAGTAATCTATATCTATTACTGTCGGGAGTATATCAAGTTGTTGCCTGGCACCCGGGCACTGTATAAGAGTCCGAAATTTT
Organism: Muribaculaceae bacterium; assembly: GCA_022510445.1. Classification (GTDB taxonomy): domain Bacteria; phylum Bacteroidota; class Bacteroidia; order Bacteroidales; family Muribaculaceae; genus Lepagella. The sequence goes on from JAFLTN010000075.1 coordinate 11,397, forward strand.
TTGTCATAAAGAATACCATCGAACGATGCATAAACGGGATTGTCGTCTGCTACGTTTATCTCTTGCAATGACAAATTATATGAAAAAGCATTCTTTCCAATTAAAGAAATGTTAGCCGGAATGAATAAGTCAGTCATAAATCTGCATCCATTGAATGCATCCCCTTTTATTGTGGTTACTGATTGAGGAATGTCTATATTTTCCTTAGCTCCCGGACATAAGATAAGTTGAGATTGATTTTTATTATATAGAACTCCGTCTATTGAAGAATAATTCTTATTTTCAGCAGCCACATTAATTTCCTCCAATGATGAACAATCTGCAAATACTTTGGAGTCCATATTGATAACAGATGGTGGAATTATTACAGAACGCAGAGATGAACATCCCATGAATGATTCATAACCTATAGTTTTTATGGAAGTCGGGATTTCGATTGATTCTAAAGAGTCACAGTTTTGGAAACATTGTGAAGGTATCGCAGTAAGGGTTTCCGGCAAATTAACCGATATTAAGGCCGGACAGTTATAAAATGAAAAAAATCCTATTTCTGATACATTATTACCAAGATGAACGGTCTCCAAAGAATTACAACTCACAAAATTACCCATTTCTATGGTAGTAACCGAATCGGGTATATCTACCGATTTCAGAGAGTTGCATTCATCAAAGGCATCTTTATATATCAATGCCACACTTTCGGGAATTTTAATATTTTCTACACAAGCCGGACAAAAAAGAAGTGTTGTGAAATCTTTGTTATAAAGAACTCCATCTAATGATGCATAGACAGCGTTTTCTTCCGACACATTTATTTCTTCTAATGAGATACAATTCAGAAATGCACTGTCTTCGATACTTTTTACCGATGGCGCTACATAAAATGATTCCAAAGAATAGCAATTCTCAAAAGCATAGCTTTTGAGAGTGACAAGAGAATCGAAACCTCCGACCGATTTTAACGAATAGCAGTTCTTAAAAGAATACCAACCGATAGATTGGACGGAACTGCCATTCTCAATACTTTTTAAAGATATACAATTACAAAATGCCTGGTCACCTATAGTATAAACTTTATCGGGAATATATATTGAAGTCAATGATGTACAATTATTGAAAGCATTAAACTCAATTGTAGTAACAGTTTCAGGAATGGACACTGATGAAAGGTCCACACAATCTTTAAAAGCTCCGGATCCTATTTTATTGACAGTATAGGTTACTCCATCATAGTCCACCTTAGATGGAATAATAATATCTCCCTGATATTTAGAGTCGGAATCATAGGTAACTGCCACATTTTTTTGGAATCCAATCTTAATATCATAATATAAT
>JAFLTN010000076.1 GCA_022510445.1 Muribaculaceae bacterium
ATTTAAGGCATGGCGCTCGTAAATACAATTTTGCAGAGTATCTTGTGGGATTTGTTTATATGTTTATTTCAATAACAATCTACGACATGATCCTGAATCTTACAATGGCCATACCGAATTTTCCTTTCGATATGTTCCCGGTTACTATGTGTATTGCTATCTCATTCAGTGTGACTCTTTTAATCAAGGCCTTTCCTCAAAATAAATGGTGGAAACATCCTATACTATTTTTATGGACAATATTTTTAATATTTTTGTCAATAATCATAGTCGCAAATATCTTGAATATTTTGGGATTATTGAAAATATAAAAAATTTTAAAAGGATGAAACTTTTTAATTTAATGTGATCAAAAAATCATAGCAATTCGGTAAATTTGCTTAGATTCAGCGATGATTAAAAGTTGAATCTCTTTAAGCCCAGAATTAAAAAGAAATGAGTCTGTTTATTTAGAATAAAATCTGCTATAAACTAATCGAAAACTCAAAGAAAATAAAGACTTAATACCTAAATTTAGAAACAAAGCGTTATGACCCGAAAATTCTTATCAATCATGATGCTTCTCTTCACTATTTCAGTGATGGGAGCTGAAGAATGGCCTTCAGCATCGCAATTGATGCCAATGCCTTTAAATCCAAAGGTTAAAAGCGGAAAGCTTGATAATGGATTGAGTTATTATATTCTTCATAATGAAGAACCTAAAGGGAAGGCTAATTTTTATATCGCTCAGAAAGTTGGATCCGCCCAGGAAGAACCGGATCAGTTAGGCCTCGCTCATTTTCTCGAACATATGGCTTTTAACGGAATTGAGCATTATCCCGGTAAAAGTATGCTCGAATATCTTCAGCTGAAGGGCATCAGATTCGGTTATGACATTAATGCCGGAACGGGTTATGACCAGACCGTCTATAATATTAACAACGTGCCAACCGCAGATAAAAACTTGATGGATAGTGTTCTGCTGGTACTTTATGATTGGAGTGGTGGAATCCTCCTTGAAGATGCTGAAATCGAAGCTGAGAGAGGAGTAATCCGTGAAGAAATGCGTATGAGCGAAAACGCTATGCAGAGGATGATAAATAACATTTCACCGATTATTTTCCCAGATTATGCCTATCAGCATCCTATAATCGGTACTGAAGATGTGATTATGAATTTTAAACCTGAAACAATAAGGGCTTATTATAAAAAATGGTATCGTCCCGATCTTCAGGGCATAGTCATTGTCGGCGATTTTGATGCAGATGAGATGGAAGTGAAAGTAAAAGAACTCTTCTCAAAAATTGAAATGCCTGCAAATGCAGCTGAAAGAATATATCCTTCTTTTAAAGGAAATGAAGAGCCCGTTTATGCATATTATTCAGATCCTGAAATGCAGTTCCCCTTGGCAATTGTGTTCTTTAATGAGGAACCGATGCCTTTCGAGATCAGAAATACGGTTCAGATGTATGCTATGGATCATATGTTAAAAACCTTAATCTCTTCTCTTATAAATCAACGTCTTAATGAATATACGAATGATCCCGGGTGTAGCTATGCTTCAGCTGATGTTAATTTCGGAAACTTTTTGATTTCTAAGTCAGCCGCTTCTTTTTCAATTGAAACAATAGCAAAAAATGAAAAAGACGTAAACCAGGCTTTAACTGATGCGATGTCAATTGTAGCACGTGCTTGCGCAACCGGATTTACAGATTCGGAATATGACAGGATTAAAGAAATTTTACTTTCAAATTTAGAGAATAAATATAACGAAAGAGATAAGACCAATAACAACGTTTTAGGTAGAGAACTGTGCAACCATTTTATTGATAACGAACCGTCTCCAGGTATTGAAGCCGAATATATGTTATGGAAACAAATGCTACCGATGTTGCCAGTTGAAGCTATAAATGAAGCTGCACGTGAGCTATTGAAAACAGATAATATGGTGGTAGTGGTTGCTGAACCGCAAAAAGATGGTATGACGGTCACTTCAAAAGAAGTCATTTTGAATACCATAAACAATGCCATGACCGCCGAATATGAAGCATACGAAGATTCAAGTATTGATGAACCCATGATTTCTTCTCTTCCGCAATCAGGAAAAGTTGTGAATAAAGAAATCAACGAATCTCTGGGACTTACTACTTACACACTCTCAAACGGTGTTAAGGTAATCGTGAAACCGACTGATTTTTCAGCTGATGAAATAATCTTTTCAGCATTTAGAAAAGGGGGTAAGGTAATCTATCAACCTGAAGTCGCTCCTGATGTATTGGTTATGGATTATGTATTCATGAACGCAATGTTCGGACCTTATAATCAGGTCAATCTTAGAAAATATCTTGCCGGGAAGAAAGTTAATCTGAGTCTGAATGTCGGTAACACCACAGATGTGATAAGCGGATCGTCTACAGTCAAGGACCTTACCACTGCAATGGAAATGCTATATACAGCTTTTACAAATTTGCAGCCGGATAAGACTACCTATGAGGCCTTTATGGATAGAATTAAAGGTTTTATTGCAAATCTTGAAAGTACTCCAGATTATATTTTTGGTGTAAGAAGTGAAGCAGATATTTATGATAATAATCCATTCACTCAAGAGGCAAGCCTCAAACTTCTTGACAGTGTAAATTATGATAATTCATTTGCTTTGATCCAGAATCTGTTGAAGAACGCTGCAAATTATACCTTTACCTTTATCGGAAATGTTGACGAAGAAACCTTAATACCTCTGTTGGAACAGTATGTTGCCACACTTCCTGCCGGGAAAGTGACAGAACCAAAGGTTGTCACTCCAATCAACATTTCAAAGGGACAGATTAAAGACGAATGGACGCAGAAAATGCAGACGCCTACAGTTTATATCAAGAATGTTTATAGCGGCTATAATGTACCCTATACCATGAAAGATTATATCATGATTTCCATGGCCGGCGAAATTGTTCAGGCAATATTCCTGGAAACTCTTCGGGAGGATGAGGGAGGCACCTATTCCCCGAGCGCGATGACCAGTTATAATATTCCTAACAAATCATGGGAATTGGAATATCAAGTGCTGACTGCTCCTGAAAAAATGCAAACAATCTTAGATCGTGCTGATCTGGAATTAAATAATATTCTGACAAATGGAACAGATCAGAATCATTTCAATAAGGTTAAAGAGGCTAAGATTCAGCAATATCAAAATCATAAAAGGCTTAACCGCTACTGGGACAGTGAATTGTTGATACAGACTCTTCACCCGGAAGTAAACTGTCTGGAAGAATATGAGAATGCTCTCAACTCAATAACTCTTGATGACCTGAATAATTTCTTGAAAAATCTCTATAATGGAGAAAACCGCATTCAGGTAATTATGGAAGGAGTGGCTGAGTGAGCATGGAAAAACGATTCAACTGATATATTGATAGAGGCGTGCCTCCCTGAAGAGGCACGCTTTTTTTTAATATATTTTGTTCTTTATCTTAACTTTTATTAATTTTGTCTGTCGGAATTCGGTCTTTTTAAAGATATTCTGATAAGAGACAACGAATAATTTTATTGAATCAATCTGTTTAAAGGGATGAGTTGTAAGAAAACTTTTATTTTATTCCTGTTGATCTGGGCAACATTCGGTTTAAAAGCTCAGACTGTAGGGATTAAAACGAATTTATTATACGATGCTACGTTATCACCTAACTTAGGTGTAGAATTCAAGATGGCTCCGAAATGGACCTTTGATATTTCAGGAAATATAAATGCCTGGAATATAAATGAACACCGTTGGCGTCATTGGCTTGCCCAGCCGGAGGCTCGTTTATGGATTTGCGAAGCTTTCCAGGGTTCTTTTTTTGGTCTTCATGCATTAGGAGGTCAATATAATGTTGGAAATATTAAAAACAATATTAAATTTTTAGGCTCAGACTTCTCTCAGCTGTCTGACTTTCGTTATCAGGGATGGTATGTCGGTGCCGGCATTGCATACGGTTATGCCTGGATGTTAGGCAAGCACTGGAATCTTGAGGCCGAAATTGGTATAGGTTATATCTATACCCGATTTGACAAATTCCCATGTACAGAATGTGGAACCAAAATCGAACATGACAAACCCCATAATTATTATGGGCCAACTAAATTAAACCTTGCAATAGAATATCTTTTCTAAACATTTTACACGATGAAGCGGATTTATCACATAATTAAAACACAGACTTTATTTTCCGCAATTGTCGTTGCGGGTGTTTTAAATGCAACTGCCACTGATTTCCCGGCAGGACCAAAAGAAAAATCTTATCTGGGAATTGATGTAGATAATATCTACAGAACAGAAGAGGATATCGTCATAGATCTTTCCCTTGATTTCTCAAATGTTGATATGAAAAGCAACTTTGAGACTATTTATACTCCTATGCTCGTTGAGGGGAATGACACTGTCTTCTTTCAAAGCTTTACTATAGTTGGTCATAAGCGTCTTCTCAGTAATGAAAGAAATGGAAGAGTTGAACCTATTACTTTTTATAAAAATAAATTAGTAGGAACAGAAGATGGCATTGGAACCAGAAGAAGAGTTAATGGAACGACCTATAAATTAGCTCCGGCCGCTACCACTAATAATTCAAAAGTTTCCAACTATAGTTATGAATTGACAGCACCTTATAAAGGCTGGATGGAAACATCCACTTTCCTTGTAGATACCGAAGTTCGTGGATGTGCTAACTGTGTTAAGGATCTTAACGGAGAAGAGCCTGACTGGCTGGCAATAGCCGAAACCGACTTTACCACACGAAGCTATACTCCCGAACTCTTATACGTCACTCCTGTTGCCGAAGCTGTCAAAACCCGTGAGCTTGCAGCAAGAGCTTATATAGATTTCAGGGTTAACCGTACTGAGATTGATCCCACATATAGGAGAAATCCCCAGGAACTTGCAAAAATCCGTTCTACTATCGATTCTATCCGTAACGATAAAGACATCACTGTTACATCGCTCCATATCAGTGGTACTGCTTCTCCTGAGGGTAGTTATCAAAACAATGTTCGTTTAGCCAAGGGGCGTACTGAAGCTCTTAAAGACTATGTGCAGGGCCTTTATAAATTCCGTCCCGGTTTTATCACTACAAGTTTTGAACCAGTAGACTGGCAAGGTCTTCGCGAATTCCTTGAAATGGTAGTGAGCCTGCAAGGGACTGGTGGAGTCGTGACTCCCAAAGATTCAATAAGAATAGATCAGTTTAAGAATATAGATTTCGATCCGTATTCCATTGGTAAAACTTTGCCGAATGCCGAATCAATCCTTAATATAGTAAATGGCAGTATCGAGCCGTATCAGAAAAATCAAAGCATAAAAAATAATTATGGCAGCCAATATCAGTGGCTGTTACAGAACGTCTATCCGGCCTTACGTCATTCAGACTATAGAATTGAGTTTGAAATAAGAACTTATACAGCAGCTGAAGAGATTATAGAAGTAATGCAGACAGCTCCGCAGAAATTAAGTCTGGCCGAACTCTTTGTGGCAGCGAACTCTCAACCGGAAGGAAGTCCATTGTATGTTCAGGCAATGGATATGGCAGTAACCATGTTCCCTTATGATGAAACGGCAAACCTAAATGCTGCTGTCAGTTCAATCGTAAGGAATGATATGGAAAGAGCCCGTAACTATATTGCAAAAGCCGGCAGAAGTGATGAAGCCCATTATATTAGAGCGTTGCTAACTCTCTTCGATGGAAATGAAGATGAAGCATTAGGACTGCTGAGGCAATTGATGAATTCTGCAAGCCCGATTGTTGCTAAAAGAGCCACAGAGGCTGTCAATGGATTGGAAGAAGTAAGAGCTGCCAATGCTATTACATTCCGACGCCTGTAAAGAAAATTTATAATACTCCCTATAAATAAAAATCAGCGGTTTTTACCGCTGATTTTTATTTATAGACCATCGAATGAACTGAACGAACTGTCTCTGACGTCTTCTCTTCGTGGACTATAAAAATAATTGTAGTATCTGAATTTCCCGGAGAATAGGCTTCTATATTGATTCCCTGGCGCCGTAGCGAATGGCCTATTCTGGCTGCCAAACGGGTTTTAGTTTTCATGCGTTCTCCCACCAAGGCCACGGCAGCCAATTTATCTTTTCGTTCAAAGTCACCGAGCTTGCCTTTGCTAATTTCAGGTGCAAATTCTTCAGCTAAAATATCAATTGAACGGATGGAATCTTTTTCCGGTACTGCAAAATTCAATTCTGAATAAGGATCAGGATTGGCAACCGGGATAATGCTGACTCCATTTTTTGAAAGAGAGTTTAATGCACGATTATAGATATCTTCACTTATATCAGCTTTCAAAATTTGAAAAGAAAGTAATGAGATCCCTTTAAGAGCAGACACTCCCTTTACTTCAAGATCGTCTTTATGATGTGAATCGGTTATCAAGGTGCCGGGTGCCTCCGGATTAAAGGTGTTTAATATTTTAATTGGGATGTTTTTATGAAAGACTGGATATATGGTGGGGGGATAAATTACTTTTGCACCGAAAGTGCAGAGTTCCATACTTTCCGTGAATGTGAGGTGGTCAATTACAATAGCATCTTTGACAATCCTTGGGTCTGATGTCATGAAACCGTCAACATCAGTCCAGATTTCCAGAATTTCCGCATCTAATGCAGCCGCAATAAGAGCCCCCGAGTAATCACTGCCCCCCCGGCCCAGATTTGTAATTTCATTAGTTTCTGTATCTCTTGAAATGAAGCCTGGAACAATAGCCTTTTCATCAGGCATTAAATTTTTGAATTCTTCTTTAATTAGGGTGTCAGTGAGCTTTCTGTTTGCTATGTTTTTATCAAACCATTTTTCAGTTTTTATAAATTCAAGAGAGTCATGCCTTTCCCCGTTTTTTATCATAGCCGCAACTATAGTGGAAGATATTCTTTCACCAAAACTGACTATGATATCAAGGATATGTGATGGCAAAGAACGAATAAGTTCCACTCCTTCATAATTCCTTTTAAGCTCATCTAAATAATCATTCACATCCTTTTTGACCTGATTCTTCCTTTCGGGAGATATCACATTTTCAATGATATGCATATGACGTGATATAATAGCATCCATTTCAGAATGCCATTCAGAATTTCCTTCTGCGGCCAGATAAGCAGTGGCTATCAGTTTGTCGGTCAAGCCGCCGAGTGCAGAGACAACCACTACAGCATTACCCTCGATAGATTCAACAATCTTTTTCACATGTGAGAGGCTTTCCACAGTGCCTACTGAAGTGCCTCCAAATTTAAGAACCTTCATCAAATTAAAATTTTAATGAAAAGACCGAAATTATATTTAAGTTATTTGTTATATTAATAAAAACAGACTTATGGATATCAAAGACCTATTATATTCAGACGTTCCAAAAGGGAATGTAGAGATCGGCTCACTGTTGATAGCGGAACCCTTAATGAAAGACCCTTACTTTGGAAGATCAGTTATTCTGGTTTTAGACAAACCGGAAGATAACGGTCATTTTGGTTTGATTCTTAACAAGCCGACTGAGATGACTTTACAAGATCTAATGCCTGAATGGGAAGAGGGCAAAAGAATTCCGATTTATTGCGGAGGTCCGGTAGATCTTCAAAGGATGTTTCTGCTTCATACCTTAGGTGAAGAACTGGGTGATTCTATGGAAGTCGCTCCCGGAATTTTTGTGGGGGCTGATCTTGACAAAATCATCTCTTATATTGAAGACGGGGGAGAAGTTGAGGGAAGGATGCGCTTTTTCATCGGTTACTGTGGTTGGTCTCCGGGACAATTGGCGGCAGAAATTTCAGGAAATACTTGGGCCGTGAATACCTTTGCCGGAGGAGAGAATCTATTAAAAGGTCTTGGAGATGATTACTGGCGACGCGAAGTGGCAGATCTTGGAGAAGACTACCGAAGCTGGCTGATAGTGCCCACCGATCCTTCACTTAACTGATCCTAATCTTCTTTCTTAGCTAAGAATTTTGTAAAAATCTTCATTCCTACATATTTACCGTCGGGAGTGCTGAGCCAATCCTTCAGAAGTCCTCTCATTTCATAACCTCGGTCAGAAAAGAGTTTTTCCGCTTTGATATGCCCCTCTTCTACTTTTGCTCCCAATTGGTGTAAATGAAGTGTATTGTGAGCATATTCTTCAATCAGGTCTATTGTTTCTTCAGCATAGCCTTTACCCCGGAATCCCCGGCAAATGTATATACCGATAAAAGCTCTCAGATGCCTTTGAGAAACTTCATAAAGATCGACAATGCCAACAGGCGTATGATTATCCTTTTCTGTAATAATAAGTCTTAATTGACCGGATGTAAACGGATCGGCATCATAAGTCAGGGCATAATCCCTTAGGATACGTCTTGAAAGTGGAGCGATCGTATCGCTATATCTCCAAGCCTGGGCGTCATTTTCAACTTCATACATGAAATCTGCATCCGACGGCTCGAGAGCTCTTAAATGAAGACGGTGTGAATGTAGCATAAATTATCTGTTTTTATTAAATTACAATTAAATATGTATTGGAATCGACAACGTTTTCTTGTCAGGGTGAAAAAGTATCGGAAAATAGAATCCTGTTTTGAATTGACTTTCCTAATGTGAGCTCATCAGCATATTCAAGTTCATTTCCCACACTTAACCCTCGTGCAAGAATTGTGATCCTAACCGGAAGGTCGCTTAATTTTCTGTAGATATAAAAATTTGTGGTATCTCCTTCAATAGTCGGGCTTAATGCTAAAATTATTTCTTTAATTTTCTCCTCTTTGACACGCTTGACAAGACTTTCAATTTCCAGATCCGCCGGCCCTATTCCGTCAAGCGGAGCTATGAGGCCACCAAGTACATGATATAGGCCATGATGCTGACGTGTGGCTTCTATGGTTATGACATCCTTCACATTCTCAACCACACAAACTGAATCTTGCTCTCTCTTTTTGTCATTACAAATAGGGCACGTCTCTTCTTCACTAATGTTATGACAACGGTGGCAATAAGATATATTTTTTCTCATTCCAATGATAGACTCTCCTAACGCAACAGCTTCTTCTTCGTCTTGGCGTAAAAGATGAAGGGCCAGTCTTAACGCTGTTTTCCTCCCGACACCGGGCAATTTAGATAGTTCAGCCACTGCTTTCTCGAGGAGTTGCGAATTGAATTGGAATTCCATAGTGCAAAGTTAACCATTTTTAATTAGTTTTGTAGCGGAAAACAATTAAGAGCCCATTGTTAAAAATTATAAAAGGTTAGGGCATTCTATTTTTGATCTCAAAAAAGATCGGAGATTTTTGAAACCATGATAGAATATCTGAAAGGAGAATTAACGGAACTTAATCCCACCTATGCAGTTCTTGAATGTGCGGGGGTAGGTTACTATGTGAACATAACATTGCTTGATTATGATGCCTTACATTCGAGCGATAAGGATAGGCCGGTAAAATTATATATTCATGAATCAATCAGAGAAGATGCCCATGAATTATATGGATTTCAGGATCGACAAAGCCGTGATACATTCAGACTGTTAATCGGGGTGAGCGGCGTCGGTCCTAATACAGCCCGTCTTATCTTATCTTCTCTGAGTGTGGAACAATTGCAGACAGCCATATCATCAGGCAACGAATCCTCCTTGAAATCTGTGAAAGGTATAGGGGGGAAGACGGCACAGAGAATCATAGTTGACCTGAAAGATAAAATAAAGGGCACCGCCTTGTCGTTAAATTTAAGTACGCCAGTGGCCGGTGCAGCCTTTGATGATGCCGTAGCAGCCCTTGTAATGCTCGGATTTTCAATGCAGCAAAGCCAGAAAGCTTTAAGCAAGATATTTGCCTCACAACCGACCCTGAGCGCGGAGCAAGCCATTAAACTTGCCCTGACAATGCTCTAATGACAGGTCGGAATTCGAAAAATAAAATATCTGTTAGAAAAATAATGATTGTTGCAATCGTGATTGCAGCAACTGTTATTAGTATGGGTCAATATCGCAAGTCGGAAATATTGCCCCCTCCGCCTCCCACTCCCGAATATTTAGACGAAACGGAAATCCCCGACAGCGTCTTTATCCCTTCGCCTGTCCAGACCACTCTTCCGCAGGAGTATGCCGATTATATCGGAAGAGAATACGCAGCAGATCTTTCCACCCCGTCTAACATAACACTTGAACCCGTTTATGATCCTGAAACAGGAATGTATGTCTTGCATAGTCGTCTGGGAGGTAAGGATATTATAACTCCTTATATGATGACGGCTGAAGAGTATAACCGGATAGTGACCCGGCAGGAGATGTTTGATTATTTTCAAGAAAAGAATTCAGAAAGCTTCACTAATAATAATGAAAAGGCAGCTTTCAATATTCTTGATATGAATTTTGCCTTAGGTCCTTTGGAAAAAATATTCGGTCCCGGAGGAGTACGCCTTACAACTCAGGGTTCCATTCAGCTATCCATGGGAATAAAAAGTAATAAAACTGATAATCCCTCATTGTCCTTAAAATCAAGAAGAAAAACCTATTTCAGTTTTGATCAGAAAATTCAGGCAACCATAGGAGCATCTGTGGGAGACAAACTGAAATTCGATATGACTTATAATACAGATGCTACTTTTGATTTCGATTCAAAAAATCTTAAACTCAATTATGAAGGAAAAGAAGATGAGATAATCAAAAATATTGAAGCAGGAAACGTCAGTATGACAACCGGATCCAGCCTGATAAGGGGTGGAACCTCCCTTTTTGGTATGAAAGCAAAGCTTCAATTCGGTAAATTGACACTGACTGGCCTTGTGAGTCAACAAAACAGTGAGTCAAAGACAGTGAATACCCAGGGAGGAGTTCAGACCACACCATTTTCAATTAAAGCTGATAATTATGACGAAAACCGTCATTTCTTTCTCGCGCAGTATTTTTATGACAACTACGACTCTTTCGCTTCAAGGCTTCCACACGTTTCATCAGGTATAAATATCACCAGAATTGAAGTTTGGGTTACAAACAAGAACAGTTCCTATGATGAATCAAGGAACTTTGTGGCATTTATGGACCTTGGTGAAAACAGCAGGTTGGCAAGTGATTTCTGGGTTCCTAATTTAAGTTTCAACAATCCTTCCAATAAATCGAATGATTTGCTTGATGTCTTAAAGAATGAATATCCCGGTTCAAGAAATATAAATGAGGTGACTCAGGTGCTCTCACCTTTGCAGGATTTTGGAATAACCGGTGGGAGGGATTTTGAAAAGGTGGAAAGCGCAAGATTGTTGAAACCTTCAGAATATCAGCTTAACTCAACACTTGGCTACATTTCTCTGAAGTCGGCAATCAATAATGATGAAGTGCTTGCCGTGGCATATGAATACACCTATAACGGTCAGGTTTATCAGGTGGGTGAATTTTCCAGCGATATAACCTCCACCTCTCAATGTCTGTATCTTAAGATGCTCAAAGGCACAACTGTTTCTCCAAAACTTCCGATGTGGAAGCTCATGATGAAGAATGTGTATTCTTTGGGTGCCTATCAGTTGCAGAAGAAGAATTTTAAGCTTAACATTAAATATCTTAGCGACACAACCGGTGTTGAACTTAATTATCTGCCCGTCGGAGATATTTCAAATCTGCCTTTGCTCCAGGTAATGAACCTTGACAGGATTGACTCCAATCAGGAATCAAATCCGGATGGATTTTTTGATTATATAGAAGGATATACGGTCCAACCTACAAATGGCCGGATTATTTTCCCTGTTGCTGAACCGTTTGGCGCAAATATTGCGAAAAAAATAGGTTCTCCTCAACTTGCCGAACAATATGCTTATCGGGAACTATATGATTCAACTTTGACTGTGGCCAGACAGTTTGCTGACAAAAATAAATTTTCTCTTATTGGAGAATATCAGGCTTCAAATGGTGCCCAGATTAGATTAAACGCCATGAATGTTCCCCGTGGATCCGTTGTGGTTATGGCAGGAGGGGTGGTGCTGACTGAGAACAGTGATTATACTGTAGATTACAGTATGGGTATTGTAACCATCACTAATCAAAGCATTATAGATTCTGGAACTAATGTAAGCGTTACTTTGGAAAACCAGTCATTGTTCAGTATGCAGAGAAAGACTCTCTTAGGGCTGGATGCGCAATATAAATTCAATAAGGAATTAACTATTGGAGGAACTATTATGAACTTCTACGAAAAATCTTTGACAGAGAAGGTAAATATAGGGGAAGAAATAATTAATAATACAATGTGGGGACTGAATCTTAATTACAATAAGGAATTCATGTGGCTCACAAATCTTCTTAATAAGGTGCCTACCATAAACGCAGTTTCTCCTTCATCTTTCCGTTTGAATGCAGAATTTGCTCAACTGGTACCTCATAAACAGAAAACAGGAACCACCAAAGGTTCATCTTACATTGATGATTTTGAAGGCACACAGACAGGAATTGATCTTAGAAATCCATATTCCTGGACGCTTGCCTCCACTCCTTATGATTCAGGGCCTGACGCTTTATTCCCTGAAGCAGCTTTGTCAAATAATGTAGATTATGGTAAGAATCGAGCATTATTGGCCTGGAATTATATTGACAGGTTTTGGACGCAGAAGAATTCAAATCTGATTCCCGGATATATAAAAAACGATTTGAAACAATTGTCGAATCCCTATGTCAGGGAAGTAAGGGTGGATGAAATCTATCCCGGCAGGGATATCCTTTA
>JAFLTN010000077.1 GCA_022510445.1 Muribaculaceae bacterium
ATCATGGGGTGGATACCCATTATCCAGATTTGGCTCGGATTGGGTTAGGAACAGCGACGGGTCTCGCCCGTCGCCATGACATTCAACTATTTGTTGGCCAGCTTGAAATCCAATTTTCCTTCCCGGATATTGGCTTCAAGGGAAATATTGGCGGCCAGACTGGCATTTAACCCCGGGAACTGAATTAACTCGGGACAACTCTGATGAAAATGAACCGGAACTCTGTTTTTACCCCGCACAATTAGAGTTAAGATCTGACGATACTTATAGAATTGTCACCCGCAGCGTCTATAATTGGTCGGATGGTTTCAATTGGCTTTCCATCATTGGTTGGCATGATAACGGAGGGGTAATGGAATATCCTTTTGCATCTAACCAGAAGGGATATGCTGTATTTGAAAATAAGAATGGTGTCTTAACGGCATATAATAACTTTATGGAGACAGAAGCCAGATTTATACCTACCGAGGAATATTCCTACTATCCTCCAACGGAACTCAGTAAGCCGATGCAGATAACTGCTTTCAACAGAGCAGGAATCCAGACACAAGAAGACACCCCGGAAAACCTGCAGGGAAAACTTGTTAATGGGGTTGTCTATAATAATTCAGTTTATTTAGGAGGCTTGTTCGGCAATTCCGACAATGTATGGCTGAAAGGTGATATAGTCGGGGATAAAGTAATTTTCAAGAACGGTTCTCCTTATGGAATTACCGGACTTTATCTCAGCACCTGTTATTATGAAAAGGGCAATTCTGCTTACAATGGAAAATTAATTCCTGCAAATGAAGATTTAGTCTTTAGTTATTCCGAGAGCGATGGTGAGCCATATCTCTATGAGCCGTCAGTCGGATTTACTGTAACTCAGAATCCCGGTGAATTGGATACCTGGGGTTTTTGGAATAATATTTATTTTGGTTCGGAGATTAGCCGTTTTTATGATGTTGCCATGACACCTCAGGTTCCGACGGGAATTAATTATTCTGAACGAAACTGTGCGCTGAGTTTTTGTATTTCAAATATCTCCGAAGATGGGGAAGTGATGGATCCAAACCGTCTGTTTTATAGGATTTTTATAAATGATGAATTATACGTTCTGAAAATACAGGGTAAGGATGTAGCTGAAATACCTTATAGTTATCCAAGCGATGCCGGGGGTTTTGTGGATGGATATAGGGAAATACCTTTTGAAATGTTGTCCACTTTGAATTTGAAAATCGAAATGGATATGGTGTATTATGGAGGCGGAGTTAAAACATATTCACCGGGAAGCATAGGTGAGGCGAAGATAGAGAATCTTAATGCCGAGGAATATAACAATCAAAACGTTTATGACATCTATGGCCGCAAAGTAACCGACGGGGATTTAAAGCCCGGCCTTTATATCAGAAACGGCAAAAAAATTATTGTAAGATAGCATCCCGACCTGAACCTACACCCCCGGCATAAGGGAGCTTTGCTCCCTTATGCCGGGGCATTTCTATAATAGGCTAAGTTACTGATCTTCATATTTCCGTTTGTCGCAAAAGCGACAGATCCGTCTTTGTGCAGTCTTTTATAAAGGCGGAAAAAGTGCCGAGAATATCGCTCAGGGAATTCATGGCATTTTCGGTCTGCCGGTCATAGAGCGTTCCGCTCGTGGATTTTGACGAGAGGTTTCCCCTTAGCGCGCCGTTCACTCCCGACACATCCTCCATCATCTTCATCTGAATCTCCAGTAGCTCAGAGATGCCTACATTAGCAGCATTCCCGCTCACCTGATGCGGATCAGGAATCCCGGGCTGGGAATTATAGAGAATAACTCCGTTGAAACGCCCCCATTGATTGGCCACATTCTGAAGATCGGAAGGATCCACTGCACCTTTCGGAATCATAAGCACCCCCTTGGCCGAGGCCCTTATCACCCAGTCATAAAGTGTTATCAGACGATTAGTGTAGCGCTGCTGGTCGATCATGTCGGCCACAAAGGAATGGATCTCACCGTCGAGAAAGGGATAGCCTTTGAAAACAAAAGGATGCTTCCCATGGAGATAAGGGGAATCTCCCTCCGTAATCACGTGTCCGTCGTCTGTAAGGAAATAATATCTCCAGACATCGTCGAGTATCCATTTTCTCGGCATCTCTATTTCCATGGCGCTAATGGAGTCGGGCTCCCGCTTCAGGAGCTTGCCTCTATTTTTGTCATGGAGAATGTAGCGTGGCCTCAGCTCCTTTTTCCATATCTCGGTGATCCGGATTTTCCTTTCTCCGTTTTCAAAAAACCTCTTTGCCTTATAAAAACTTTCGGGATTGGGCGTAAAACAGGCACACCATTCTCCGAAAGAGACTTCATGTTTCTGTCCCACAAGGTCAATATCAAGTCCCCGGCTGTCGCGTGCGGATGTGCTGAAGAAGAAACTCGAGGGAGAAACGTTCACAGTGTGAACTCCGGTTTGTCCCTGCCTGACACCGATAAACTTCCTATGGACGGCCAGACCTGAAATCAGGAATTCTTCCAGAGTGCGGCAATAAAGCTCAGGGAGCTCGTTTTCTTCGGTTATGGCAGTCAGTTCCGACGGCATATCCTTAAGTATGTTTACGAGTTCCTTCCGGAATACTCCTAAAACATTTCTGACGATACGGCGTATAAGATTGTTTTTTAGAGGGACATTTCCTTCGCTTAGTATGTATTCATATTCAGTCATTCTCCTGCCGTTGATTTCGATGATGTCATTCCATTGCCTGCCGAAAGTGTAGTCGCGGCAACGGTTTCTTTTTCTTCTGAATTCGGCAAGGCTGTTCCAACATTCGTTGGCTTCTGATAAAAGGAGCGTATTGTTCATAATCTGTCTGGTTTTTTATTTTAAGTATTTTGAAGAAGAAAGAGAGGTAAGGGGGAGGAAGGGATCAGAAGAAGGCGGCTGAGGGGGAGGAACGTTGCCAGTCGGCATAGCTGACGGGGGCTGTCATTTTTCTTTCCGGCAGCGGCATCTCGTTGAAGCAAATATAAAGGCCGATGGCCCTGGTCATCAGAAGATCGTCATGATGGCCCGAGAGGGCCCCGTAGCTTCCGTTGGGCCTTTGTTCGTAGGTGAGCAGCTCGTCTATGCATTGTTCGTCTCTTTCCACATAAAGATTATCTCTGACACATCTCACCAGATGGGAGATGATCAAAGGTTTGGTGGCCACGTTGGTGTGGAATCCGTATTTCACGGGTGCACCCATCCTGATTTCATCGGGCGACTGACGCCTTGCGTATAGATTTTGATATGCTTTCCTGATCTGATTGAGAAGGAAATAAGACTGATCCCCCTCCACCATTCTTTCACGGTCGCGGGTTTCCAACGTGTTACTTTCAATCACCAGAAGGGCATCACCGTAATATTTTGCAATCGCGGCAGCTTTCCAGGCAAGGAGATCGAAATCGGTGTGACCTCTCCATTGGGCCACAATCTCGGGGCGCCCCGCAAAAGCCATGGGGCCTCTGTCGATCACCGCTATTACCGACCAGTCGGCAGCCATCGATCTGCCGCCGATATCCACAACCACCAGATAACGGTGGGTAAGGGTGATTCCCGGTTCTATCTCCTTTTTATAATCTTTCCAGACCGCAAGGGCGCCGTTGGCCGATTTAACGAATCTTACATCTTCAAGAGATTCCGGATCTGTTTCCTTCTTACCGGCAATCTCACCCCTCTCCGGGAGCCGCCCACAGTCTTTCCTCAATTCTTCCACTTTGTAGCGGTCGAAGACCCTGGCTCCGGAATGTACGAAAGCCTCGATATCATCACTCGGATATTCAGATGCCATCTGTCCATGGTCGGAATATTTTGCCCTCTCCTTCACATACCAGTTGATGGCCTGCAGAGTGGCCCCCTTTTCCCAGAGCCACCAGAGATAGGCGCCCGGCTGCCGGCGTGATGAAACCGGCTGCTCACACACTCTCTCCTGCAGGAGCGACAAGGCGAATCTCTCCTCCTCGCCCTCTTCAAATTCTTTTGAATACTGGTCGATCTCATACCAGGCCACGAAAAGGTTACGGAACTGGCTCTCGCCTCTTTTAGCCGCCTCATATTCCGTATGGAAGAAATTGCCGGTGCCGTTTGCCGTAGATTCAAGCAATATCATGGTCAATGGTTCGAGAAGCACTCCCGAAGTGGCTGCCCGGAGCATATCTTCGGGCGTCCTGAGTTTTGTGCGTCGCCAGAGGGCCACTTCCGAACAATGCACAAGGCTGTAATCCCCGCCCCGGCATGAATCGGGTTTCTCAGCCGAGCCAACCTTCACCTTGAAATTTCGCGATATCACCCGGAACGAGCCCGGCCCTACATGCTCGGTCCTTTTCGATGTTTCTCTTTTCCTTTTACCCCCTTTTCCCCTCCCCGCCTCATCATTTTCCGACTTTCCGGAGGAATCGGCTTCCCGGAGCATATCCTGAGGATAATTCTCTATCATCCTCATAAACATGTCACGGATTTCTGAAGTGGCGCTATGTTGCTGGGCCACTATCAGTGAGTTAAGGCCTTCCCTATGCACCATCTGAATCCATGACATAAAAATCTGGGTACACGTGGATCCTCCCCACTGGCGCGCCTTCAGAAGTATAAGCCGGATAGGTTTCCCTTCAAGCCGCATTTTCTCGAGAGCAGCCACAAGTTTCCGCTGCGCCCGGTTGAGAACAAAAGGGATGTCGGGACCCCCTTTCTTTGATTTTATGTAGACACAGGTGGCCGCCCAATAAGGGAAATCATGCAGGCACCGAAGCCGATGAAATGATTTTTCATCGAGGCTCCGGAAGCCCGGCTCGCGGGTCATGCTCTCCGGCAGATAACAGAATCTCCCGTCAGGAGCCTGACTTTTCACCCGAAGCGGATCATCGGGGTCACCCTTCACCGGGTCATATTCCGCGAGAATCGCATCACGCCGTCGCCGGTTCTCGATAAGCATCTCTTTTAATGTCATATAGGGGGCACTTGTCTTGTCATTACACCGGAAATTATTGAGCTGCCCGCCAGCTCCTTGAGACAGACTGCTGCTCTCTCTTCCCAAACCTTGGCTTCCGCAGGCATTGTTATTCCGAGCCAGTCGGCAAGAACCATACAAACCATATATTCATGCACTGTTTCCTTTATCTTCAGAATCTTTTCCGCAGGCAACCCGCATTTAAACCGGAACCTATAGTTCCTCGGAATCACCGAGAAGTCGAAATCACGAAACATCGGGGGCACCTCGAGAAGAGGCGAAAGCACATATTGGACTTTTGCATAGGCCAGACCGAGAATTCTTGCCACCCTGTCAATATTACCCTTCCGGCAGATGTCAAAAACCCTGTGAGGCGAATGTCCGGCCACTCCGTTGTCGGCTATTACATAAGCTATGTTTTCGATATCGTATAGCAATGCTTTTTTCTTTATGGTAATATTCATAGCCTCTTTCTCCTTTCATCCCTTTATTACATTTCTGGCTCTCTGCCATGAGATATACGACCTCGGGGCCTCACTGTTGACTACCCTGAAAACAAGCGAACTCAGTGACGCCCGCGGATAAACCTCGCGGAGTTTCCTCACCCGGCGGTAAATTTCCAGATACATCTCCCCCTTCTCTTTATACATGGATTCCATTATCCCGGGATTGACGAATATCTTTGAGACCACTTCGGCTGCCCGCTCTTCAGAAACCCAGAAACGCGGCGCCGGACGTTCGGCAGCATATCTGAAAGCGCGTTCGGCACTGATCCTTGACTGCCTTGCAACCGACTCCCTGAAACCCCGCAGAAGATGCTCCCTTCTTTGGGAATTAAATTCGGAATAAGAACATTTCTTTTTCATTTGCTTTATATTTGCTTTAGTTTTCGCTTGCAAAGTTATAGCGTTGTTTTTCTTTTTCCAAATTTTTGCTGAATTATTTTTAAGCAAAATTACAGAATAAGGATTCTCCGCTTTTTAACCGATGTAATTTCGCAGCATCAGAACCGACACGTTGGCCAACTATTTATATTTTATCAACATGAAAAAATCAATTCTGCAATGGTTTCGCGAAATCCTTGGAAACAGAGGGGATCTATCCGATTCTATCCCTTCCGGAAATCAGGATGACGAAGTGAGGGACCTTATCGGGAGAATCACTTTTACCGACGGGACCGACGACAATCAATCAATTTTAACATCACTTAAAAATGCTTTAAAAGATGAAAGAGAAAATGAAGAAAATTCTGTCAGTAGTGTTGTGGATATGCCGTCTCATGAAGAGAGCGACAGAGATACTAAGGAAGAGGAAGGAGAGAAATCCGGAAAACTGAAGTCGGGCGAGGAAGGGAAAGAGGTATCCTGCTGTCCTTTTTCTTTCAGGAGGAATCTGGTTGTCTCCATCAGGGAGATTGAACGATTCGCAGCCGACCACCGACTCGCGGCCGAGATAATAAAGGCGCTCATTACCGCGCTGGCCGAGATGACTTTAGACGCAATGAAAGGAAAAGTGAACGGCACTGTGCTTCTCCTCCTTCTTAACGCCATGAATTTCAACAAAGCGAAAGAGGAAGCTTACCGGGAGGGTGAAATTGCCGGACGCAACAGCAAAATCGAGGAGAAATACTTTCCCTCGGCCGATGACGGAATTCCGCATTTCCGGGGAATGAAAGAGAAACAGTCTTCCACCGGAATATTCTCTCTGGCACGCAATGCCTGAACAAACAATTCAAATCATAATCAATAATCATAAAAAACATGTACAAACAGGAATCAAACGACAGCGAGAGCGTAAAAGTGGTAACAGGAAATGCCACTGTCAGTGAAGGATCAGCCGGTCTGAAAGACCATTTTGCGGGACAGTCTGCCTCAGTCAGCGCGGCTGCCGATGCCACCGGAGGCATAAATGCAGGCAATTTTATCGACACGGCCGTTGACGACGAGCTCTTCAGGTTCAACAGCGACGACACCCCTTTGATGAGCCTCATGCTCAAGGCGAAGAGAGTGGTGGTGAACAGCCCGGAAGTTGACCATTATATGATAGATGAACCCAAATCGTGCGTGGTCACGACCAAAACAGTGGGCGGCAACAACCGCACTTATGCAATCCTGCATCTCTCGGAGAACGACGGGAACCTTCTCCGGCCCCACACCACCTTGCTCGCAAGGAATGTAAACGGTTTTGATGTAGACGGACGGGAAAGAACCCCCGGAAAAGACCTTATGCTTTTTGTGACAGGCCAGGACTCATCCACCGGGCTTCCTGTAGTGAGGGCCGTCAACGGTCAGAAAACCACTCCCGAAGAGGAGATGAGCACTATCCCGGAGATACCTGCCGGCACCACTATTATTATCCTCGCCAATTCCTTATACGAGACACAGAAGGAAGTGGATCCTGACCTCATACTGCCTCAGCCCACACGTATTTTCCTTCAGAAAAGGGGCATGAACCAGGTGGTGAGTGACTATTTTGAAAGTCAGAAGAAGCGTCTTCCTTTTTCACATGCTGTGATTGCCGAACAGGCCATAGCGAACTTCAAAGTCCGCGGCAACCGTACGCTTTGGGCCGGGCGTGCAGGCAAATTCAAGATTCATGTGCCCAAGATGGGCATGCAGTATGTCTTTACCACCGAAGGACTTCGCTGGCAGTTCCGCCGTGAACTTCAGGAGCCGGGGACATGGACTGTCGACAAGATTATCGGCATAGCGAAAATGTTCTTCACAGGGGAGGATGTGCCGAAGAGCGCGCTGTTGCTTGCAGGGAAGAACCTGCTCGAATCTATTCAGAAGATTGATTATTCACGCCATCCGGAGATACAGGTCACCACCAAGGTAAACAGCGTGGGATGGTCTGTCACTAATCTTCACACCGTCTTCGGCGACATCGAGATAAAGAGGGAGCCGACACTCGACAGGCTCGGATGGAGCAATTCGGGTGCGCTTATCGGAGACAACCGGCTGGTGCACTACGTATATAGCGAGGAACACGCTTTTGAAGACCGAGTGGAAGGGGAAGAGGCAACAAGAAACGGCCTTTTGATCTGGGATGCCGTAGCGCTAAAGGGAACCTGCCACCTATGGATTGACGGCGAAGGGAGAGAGACCGCAAGCGGAGTGACACGTATTCAGCTATGGGATTCCCCCGAGGCTCCGGCAGAGGAGGATATAACCGACGGAATGACTCTCTATCTGACCTGCGACTGCCCGGGAATCTCAAATTATGCCAAAGCGGGGCAGTTATGGAGGGCCCTGGGGGCCGGGTCTTCCGCCGAATGGTCAAGACTGACAGGTGAGTTTGTATGACGATGCCACCGTTTCACAAAAATAAATTTTAAAAACTACTGAAATGACTAAAACTTATGCAGTAAAAGGACTGATCGACTGGCAGATGGCACTCAATATCGGAGGCGCCACAATCAAGATCTGCTTTTCCGGCGGAAGAATGGGCTCTAACGGAGTCTTGCCGGCGAAGTATACCACCGACAGCCCTGCCATTCAGGACATGATTGAAAAAACCGATTATTTCAGACAGAAAAGGATTTTCATATATGACTATAGACCTTGATAAAATCACAGCCGACGTGGCTATTATTTTGGGTGAACCCCTCCTTCCGGATTGTGAACCGGAGGAGGGTCCCTACCCTTCTCTTTCGGAACGTGTAAGACTCTCGGCTCCATCTGTGCTTGGTAAAATAATGGAGAGTGCGCCTAAGGGGGCGTTGTCGGGATGGAAATCGATGAAAGGTTGCCTGATTGAGGCGGATATCTCAGGGAGGGGGACTCTGATTCTCCCCGACGACTTTCTGATGTTAGGCAGTCTCAGACTCACCGGATGGAAAAGACCGGTAGAGGAGTTGTCGTCGCTGCAGGGATCGGCCGGAGATAAGCTTTCAAGTGCCTGGAAAGGTATCAGTGGAAGCTATGAGAGGCCCTTTGCTTTTTTGAGTCCGGGTGGCGGTAAGCCGTCGCTGGTCTTGTCGCCCTCCGATGATGGGTCGGTGATTGAGGATGGATGGTATATGCCCCGGCCGGCGTTTGATTCGTCAGGAGAGATCTTCATACCGGATCGGCTATATCTTCCTTTCCTGAAATCAATGGCCGCCCTGATAGTGAAATCTGACTTTAAAGAATTATGAATATGCAATCACTGACTATAAAGATATTGAAGGACGCCGTCTTCACCGAGGTGTCGCTGGCAAGCGCCTATGCCGGGGCAAAGAGCGCGGATGACTCTTCTGACTTTTCAAGAGTGGCGACTGTGAGTGAGGATTCGGAACTTCTGAAAAGATTCTGGAACGACGCCTGCGGAGAAGTGGCCTCCCGGCTAAAGGAATTCACGGTAGCGGCCGATATGTCGGACGAAGGTTTTCAGATCGACCTTGAATTGAGCGGGTCTTATGATTCTGCCATGACTCCCTCGGTGGAGAGCGACCTGTTTTCTTCGGTATCTTCGGGAGTGACGGCACGATGGTTCCGTTTCACCAAACCGGAGATAGCATCCGATTGGGAAGACCGTTCAAATGAATTGCTTTTAAGGGCATACCGCAAGCTCTGCTACAGGCGCCGGCCCACCCGTCGCTCCTGATTCACGTTCACCTTAAACCATTAATCTTTTAACGAACTTATAATACAACCCGTGCCCTATGCCAACCGTACTAATAAAACTAAAGTTGTCTGAGATTATCTACGATGTACAGAACAAGACCTATCTCACAGGAAGAGCTGTAAGCAACGGAGAGAACCATGCTCATGTTGCCTATATCCAGGCCAACGACGATGATGAAAACGCGGCCCAGGTGTTGCGAAGTGTAACCATGGCCTGTTCCATACTGAGAAACAAATTGGGCGAATATCTGGAAGGCGACCTATTGACATCTACCAATGAGATAATCAACGGCAAGGAGGATATAGAATTCAATCTGGTGCTACCCTCTAACTATAATAAAGGAGTGGCAGCCACTTTAGGAGAAGCCTCCCATCAGTTTGTGGTTGCTACGGCCATAGCCGACTGGTTTGCCATCACTGCCAAAGGTGAGACCATCGACTACACGACAGTGGCCGAGGAAAGTCTCAAGGTGCTTGAAGAGGCACTCTTCAAACGTGTAAGACCTATGAGGCCGGCGTAAACTGCAAACACCGTTTCCTTGTAAAAAAATAATTTCAAGTTTCAAAAAAAATGATTAACTTTGCACCTGCAACCGGAAGAGAAGGTTGCAAGGCCGGACTGGTAGCTCAGCTGGATAGAGCAACAGCCTTCTAAGCTGTGGGTCGCGGGTTCGAATCCCGCCCGGTTCACCTCCCAAAATCGCAATAGTCTAATTCCCGGATTATTGCGATTTTCCTTTTCTAAATTTGCACAACATTTGCCCAACAGAATAAAATAGCTGTGCTTCCCTCTCCGGAAGAAAGGAAAAAAGAAAGTGAGAGAATCCAGAGTAGCGTAAAAGACTTTCTACAATTAATTGCAGAAAAGAAAAAAGGCTGTAAAATGAGCCTTGAAAATCCTTTTACTCGATTAGAAGAGAATATCACGCTTCCAAAATTTGATTGTGGAGACGAAGATCTTAAAGAGTAAAATCGAATTTTGACGTACTTTTTTATAATCATATTAGTTATTTATACACGATGATTATAAAAGGTACATTTTTATTTCAGAAATTTTCAGTTATCTTTGCAATCTAAATGATATCACAATGGATATAGCATTAGAAAAAAAAGCACATGTGTTCCGTCTTCCCGTATACCTCTTGGATAAATTGAAAGAGTTAGCAGCTAAAGATAGAAGAAGTCTTAATAATTATGTTGAGGGTCTTCTATTGGATGCTATTTATCATGAACCAAATGAAGTGACACTTCAAGCCATGAAAGAAGCTCAAGAAGGCAAAACAGAGGGTCCTATTGATACAAGCAGTGTGGAAGCTATGCTTAAATCAATGGGATTATGAAAAATATTCGATTTACTTCTCAATTCAAGAAAGACTTAAAGCGGTTTCTCAATCAGCCGAAGAAACTTAAGGCTCTTCAAGAAGTAATTGACAAATTGAAGAATGAGGAGACTCTGGAAGAAAAATACAGACTTCATCCTCTAAAGGGAGAATATATCAATTGTTGGGAATGCCATATCGAAGGAGATTTCTTATTGATATGGTTTGACGAAGAAAACAATACATTGGCTTTATTCCGTCTTGGTTCCCATTCAGAATTATTCAAAAATTAGAATAATTGATTATATTTGTTTTAGAGAACAATAAAATTAATATTAATATTACATTGATTGACCAATTTGTGTCAACCCATATGTCAACCAAGAATTGAAACAAAAATAAGCAGTAAACTGCATGATTTTATAAGGACTGGTAGCTCAGCTGGTTAACCAAATAAAGATGTGATTTGTATTTCTTTTCATTTCTTAGAATTTCCTATGTCTTATCCTTATAAAAAGCAATAATATGGAATCACCATTTTGCGACGGAAAAGCAACACTGATTGAAAAGAAGGCCATTATTCCCTATAGGAAAGAAAATTTTGAGATCATACGACAATTATATCGTTGTGACCAGACCGGTCTGGAATTTTCTACTGAAGATCAGGACGAGAAGGCAGTTAATGAAATTTATGATGCCTACAGGAAGAAACATGGAATTCCGACCCCTCAAGAAATAAAGGCTTTAAGAGAAACGTATGGTCTTTCGGCTTCTAAGATGTCACTAATCTTAGGTTTCGGGATTAATCAATACCATAATTATGAAATGGGAGAGATGCCTTCCCTCTCTAATGCAAAACTCATATTAGCAGCCAGGAACACGGAATTCTTCAAAACACTTATTTTATTGGTTAAGAATGATTTAGGAGAAAAAAACATTTAATCATCTAAAGGAAGTGATTTCTTCTTCCGGGATTATAATTTAATATTCAATGAACTACCAATAGAAAATAAGTTTAGCAAACTTGACTATTTAAAAATCACAAGTATCTGAAATAAAGATATTTATAATTTTAATTCCCCCGAATTCGGGGGAATTAAAATTATGTTCAACCGCTTAAACGAAACGAAGCCTGACCGGAAATATCCGGTGCAGGCTGAGGAATTATTTCAAGCGGGAGAGAACTGAATATATTTTTTCTCCCAGACCTATATTATAGCCGGATGAAACCCATACGATACGGTTAAAGGAATCAGCCACTACAAAGACCGGATCCGGAGAGCCCTCCATATGCAAGGATGACAAAACTTCCTTACGCGAGATTCCGTCGTTGTCTATTCCGAAGACTACATTCTGCGGGATATCCTTGAAAAAAGACTTATTGAACCTTGCAGCATTGCCGGAATCTTCAAAAAGCAGCATTATCGTGCGTCCGTCATTTTCCAGATCACGGGATATTGCCGATAAATCATTTATGGCATGTGCTGAAGGTTCATGGTTCGGAGATATGAACCCGACAACATAATAACCTCTGCCGGTGGTGGACAATATACTTTTGTCAGAATCTGATTCAAGATCATGATAGATATTCTCAGCGTTAAGACTTCCTATCACCGACAGCGCGGAATCGTCTGCTCTTACACGTAAGGGAACAGCCACGGTATCACCCGGGTTAATCCGGAAAATTAAGCTGTGAGACAGCAC